>JAGWXQ010000006.1 GCA_018969805.1 Paenibacillaceae bacterium
GGAAATAGGGATGTTGTCTGCATGCAACGACGCTTCAAGTACGGTTGGGAATGATCGTATGCGTGCGTATACAACGTTTTTTGATACGTGTGCGTGTAGTGTCGTTGCCATCGTATTTTTGATGTTTGCGTACGTACCGTACATCGCCTCAAACGCATTGCGGCGTATTGTGCGATCGGGCTGCTCCAAAAATTCAATGTAGCGGCTGTGTGTCAAGGGCACTTCGTTTCCATTCGCATCCCGCAGTGTTGGAAACGCAATTTCGGTGTTGTTGAGTATCGAAAACACTTTGCTCGGCGCATGGGCGACGTTGCCGAGCTTTGCGAGCAATGATTCTTCTTTTTTGGACAGCATATGGTCTTTTTGACGGATGATTTCATCGAGCGTATGCGTGTATGCGCGCATGGACGCATCGGCGCGGAATTGGTGCAATTGTTCGGTCGGCAGCGAGAGCAGTTCGGGAACGATAAACGATGTCGCTTCGGAAGCGCTGACGGACAGTGTCGATGCGCGATCGGCGCGTGCTTGCGATTGGGCATCGTCCATATTTTCGTGCAGACGCATGTGCGCATACGCGTACAGCCGTTCAACGCGCATGCCGAGCGCATCTTCCCATTCAAAGCAACTGCGCAATGCTTGTGTGTCGCCAAGTCGATCATGAAAATCGCTTGCGCGTGCGATCATTTTTTTTGCCTCGTCGTACGATGCGTCCCAATCATTTTGGTGCGCAAACAGATGTTCGAGCTGCCAGCGGTGTTGTTGTGCAATGTCGCTGCGTAATGGCACGGTCGTCTTGCGGGTGTTCATCGGCAACTCCTTCCCCAAAACAGCGTGCAAAGGACCGATCGTCCAAGCTGCGCACGCACATACACACAATCGAACTGCCCATCGCATGCATACACCCCCAGCGGTTTGTCCGCGTAGTATGGACGGGGTGTGGTGCGTGTATGCGTAATCGCTGTCATAACGCTGCAAGTGCATCGAGAATGTGCTGCCGCGTCGCGTCGTCGTGCGCAGACGTGGCAAACCGCGTCCGCGCCCAAGACATCATCGCGCTGCGGTGCGCAAACACATACGCATGTTCCCCCCACTGTTCGTCGATTTCGATAATTTCAATCGTCCTCCCGTGCAATATGGCAACGATTTTGTTCCATTTGTCCTTCGTATAAATGTCGATTGTCATGGGCATGCGCCAATCTCCTCCATCGGCAGTACGTGTAAACGGTGGTCAGCCACAGGTGCACTTCGTCCTGCGTCTCATGGGCAACTGTCCATAGACGCGCATAGTATACCGTACACGCCCCTGCAGCGCAACTGCACAATGTGCCGCGCACGACGTTGCATTGTCTTATGCGTTTGCGGTACAATGATCTTTGGTCATGTGTGTGGATGACACGAGGCAGCTTTTTTCAACGATGCAACCATCAGAAGTGGAGGATGCGATGCCCCCTACCGTTTCATCGCCGACACAATGCGATCGGTCGCGTCTTGCCTCTGCAGCGATCGTGTCTCCCCCTGATGCGGGGTTGTTTGCGGGCGTCACTTGGATGATGCATTTGCGGCGGGACGTATGGCCGCGCGTAGATGCGTCGCTCGCGCAGTGGCAAGTCGAGGCGGAAGCGATTCCAGACGGGCACTTGCGCGCGCAAGCGTTGGCAAGTATCGCGCATAAAAAGTTTCATTGCGAAGGCGGAGCGGTGTATGCGCTGTTTTGTCGTCCTGCGATCGATACGCTCGTGCCATTGATCGTCGCCTTGCAGACGATCAGCGATTATTTGGATTGTCTGAGCGATCGTGGCGATGCGCATACGTTTGCAGAACTATGGCAATTGCACACTGCGCTGATCGATGCGGTGCAGCCCGATGCGCCTGTGCGCACGTATTATGCCCATCATTGTGTGGATGGGGGATATTTGCAGCGCCTCGTGCAGACGTGCCAGCAGTGCATCCGCGCACTGCCGATGTTGGATTTGGTGGGGGCTCCGCTTTTGGGTCTGATCGAGCAGTACTGTATGCTGCAATCGACGAAGCACGTGCACAAAGACGAGCGTGAGCGCTTGCTGCGCGACTGGGCGCAATCAGAAGTCGTGCACCATCCGGGTATTGTATGGCAAGAGTACGCTGCCTGTGCGGGATCGACGCTCGGTTGGTTTGCGTTGCTCGCTTTGGCGGCCGATCGGACTGCGACAGAGCATGCGCGCGATGCGCTGCTTGTTGCGTACGTCCCGCACGTATGTGCATTGCACATATTGTTGGATTATGTGGTCGATCGCGAAGAAGACGAGCTGGGCGGAGATCTCAATTTTTGTGCATACTATGACGACGATGCACATGTGGCGATGCGGTTGCGCGCATTTGTGCAGCGATCGCATGCGCTTGTGCGCACATTGCCGGCTGCGAAGTTGCACGCATGGATTGTCGATGGATTGCTTGCGTTGTATTTATCCGATCCAAAAGTACGCCGACAGCCTTGGGTGCGCGATGTCGCGCGGAATGTCGTCTGGCGTGGCGGTGCGACCCGTACGGCACTCGCACTCATCGCGAAGTGGAAGCGATGGCGATCGGGGCGCAGTGCGCTGGACATGCAAGCACAGGCGCAGCCGTAAAAGTGCCCTTGGTGGGGCGCAGAGAAATTCGAACCACATTGATCGTGGCGCATCATAAAGGTGGGGGTCATAGATGGTGGCGGTACAATCGATTGCGGTATTGACGAGTGGTGGCGATTCACAGGGGATGAACGCTGCCGTACGGGCGGTCGTGCGCAGTGCACTCGCGCATGGCGTGCGCGTGTATGCCGTGCAGCGTGGCTATCACGGACTGATCCAAGGGGACATCCGGGAAATGGACGCGCGCAGCGTCGGTGACATCATTCAGCGCGGGGGGACGATTTTGCAGACCGCGCGGTCGAAGGAGTTTATGACGCGAGAAGGCCAAGAAGTGGCGGCAGCGCATTTACGGGCGCTTGGCATCGATGGCGTCATCGTTATCGGTGGAGACGGGTCGTATCAAGGAGCGCAAAAGCTGCACGACCTTGGGATACGGACGATGGGGCTCCCGGGCACGATCGACAACGACATTGCATACACGGATTATACGATCGGCTTTGATACGGCAGTCGGTATCGTCGTCGATGCGATCAATAAGCTGCGCGATACGATGACATCGCACGAGCGGTCGTCCGTCGTTGAAGTGATGGGGCGGCATTGTGGCGACATCGCGCTGTATGCGGGGCTTGCATCCGGTGCGGAGGCGATTCTCGTACCGGAGATGGCGATTGACATCAAGGCGATCGCACAGCGCATGCAGATGCACGCGTGTCGTGGCAAACGACACAGCATCGTCATCGTCGCCGAAGGTGCGGGACGTGGAGCGGACGTCGCTGCACAGCTGTATGCGCTTAGTGATATCGAATGCCGCGTCACGGTGCTCGGGCACATCCAGCGCGGGGGGACACCGACACCAAATGACCGCATTTTGGCGAGCCGGCTCGGTGATTTTGCAGTGAGACGGCTGATTGCAGGCGACGGTGGCAAAGCGTGTGGGGTCATTCAGGGGCAGCTTGTCGCGACAGACATTGCAGCCGTTGTTGCGGCGCGAAAAAGGTTTGATACCGATTTGTACGAATTGGCGATGCGCTTATCACAGTAAAAGACACATCGAAGAGAGAGGGACGACGCATAGTGAAAACATTTCAGGAGTTTGGGCTCGATCCGAAAGTCATGCAAGCGATTACGGATATGGGTTTTGAAGAGTCTACACCGATACAAGAGCTCGCGATACCGATCGCCTTAAGTGGACGGGATTTGATCGGGCAGGCACAGACCGGTACGGGAAAAACGGCTGCGTTTGCGATCCCATTGATCGAGCGGATCGATCCTGCGAGTGAAAAGGTGCTCGCACTCATTATGACACCGACGCGGGAGCTTGCGATTCAAGTATCCGAAGAAATTGAGAAACTTGCACGGTTTAAAGGGGTTCGTACGCTGCCAATTTATGGAGGGCAAGAAATTGGTCGTCAAATACGTGCATTGCGGCGGTATCCACAAGTCATCATTGGGACACCGGGGCGTCTGATCGACCACATTCAGCGGAAGACGATTCGCCTTGACGATGTACAAATCGTCGTACTCGATGAAGCAGATGAAATGCTTGATATGGGCTTTCTTGAAGACATTCAGAGCATTTTGTCGCTCGTTCCCGAACAGCGGCAGACGATGTTGTTTTCTGCGACGATGCCTACAAATATTCAGCGGCTTGCACAGCAGTTTTTGCACGAACCCCAGCACGTGTCGGTCATTCCAAAGCAAGTGAGTGCACCGTTGATTACGCAAGCGTACATTGAGGTTCAAGAGCGCAATAAGTTTGAGGCGATATGTCGTTTGCTGGATATGGAATCACCAGAGCTTGCGATCGTATTTGGACGGACGAAGCGTCGTGTCGATGAGCTTGCCGAAGCATTGCAAAAACGTGGATATGCTGCCGATGGATTGCATGGGGATTTGTCGCAAAATATGCGCGATACGGTCATGCGGAAGTTTCGCGATGGAAGCATCGACGTCCTTGTGGCGACGGACGTGGCGGCGCGGGGGTTGGACGTATCGGGAGTCACACATGTAGTCAATTTTGATTTACCTCAAGATCCGGAGTCGTACGTGCACCGCATCGGCCGCACAGGAAGAGCGGGCAAAGAAGGGACGGCGTGGACGTTTGTCACGCCGCGCGAGATGGACCACTTGCACTTTATAGAGAAGGTGACGCGACACCGCATTCCAAGGCGTCCGTTGCCGACGATCGCCGAAGCGGTCGAAGGAAAACAAAAGATGCTTGCCGAACGGTTGCTTGATCTTGTGGACAACGAAGAACACAACGAATTTCGTGCTACGGCGATCCAGTTGCTTGAGCAATACGACAGCGTCGCGTTGCTGTCATCGGCGATGAAGTTGCTTGCGGGCGGACAAAAAAACGAAGTCACTGTCGAGCTGACACCAGAGGAGCCACTTCGTGCGCGCCGCCGTCGTCCGGACGTACGGCATTCTTCTGGACGGCGCATGGGCAGTTCGGGAGACCGGAGGTACGGTGGGTCATCAAGCGGAGATTACCGCAGGGAGCACCGGACGGGAGGAAGTTCGATCAGTCATCATGCGACCGATCGGCGGTATGTGACGCAAACGCGTCGTGACGGATACACAAACGAACGTTGATCGGGGGAGCACACCGTGTTTGCCGGACTGATGCGCATCAGTGCGTGGATCGCCAAGCTGGCGGGTGCGCACATGCTGTGGTTGCTCGTCTCTGCACCCTTTCTGTTTTCGGTGTGGATGTCCCGTGATACGGGATCGGTGCTGGCAATGATTGTGGCAGCGGTGTTTGGAGTGGCGATGGGCGTGCCCGCGACAGCCGCGTTGTTTGGTGTCGTGCGTCCGTGGGTGATGGGGCGCATCGACTCGGGAATATGGAGTCCGTTTTGGCGTACGTGGCGCGAATTGTATGTGCGCAGTGTCGCATTAGGAGCACTTGCGATCGGATTTTGTGCAGTTGCATACAGTGCGTGGGAAACGTACGGGGCATCCGATGGATGGATGCAGTCTCTACGCATCGTCGTGCTAATTGCGGTTGTCGTTGCAGTGTGCGGGATGCTGCACACCATGTGTTATTTTGTGCATTTCCGATTGTCGTTTTGGCAGAGTGTGTTCAGTGGACTGCTGTTTGCGTTCGTCCAGCCTTGGAATACGTTTGTCAGTGTGCTCGTCGTGGCGATGCTCGTCCATGCATCGATCGTATGGCCAGGGCTTGCATTGTTTTTTTGTGCGAGCGTGGCGGCAATGATCGTATTTTATCAGTACGAGCGGGCTGTGCGTGCGATGCGTCTGACGCGCTCGGAGCCATGAGCAACAACGGTCTGTGTGGGTGGGGAGGGTCTGCAATGCAGCTCATCGGTCGCAGTGTGACGAAGACGGTCGCCGTACAGCGTGGCGCGACCGTGCTTGACCACGCGTTGGCACATGAGGTCGATTTTGGATTTTCTTGTGTGCGCGGCACGTGCGCACGCTGTCGCTGTCTCGTTCAGAGCGGAAGTGTGGGATTGGCAGAGGTGACGGACGCAGAGTGGGACCGACTGACAGAAGAAGAGCTTGCGCAAGGGTATCGACTCGGATGTCAAGCCGTTGTCGTCGATGACCGCGTGCCGATCGTCATTGCGCACAAGCCGTATTTTTAATGATGCAGGCGATCATATCCGCGATGCACACGATGGCGCATGCGCTTGCAGGAAGCGAAGCGGTGTGGCTGCTTGGGGGAAGTAGTGCGCTGGCGATGCGCGGCATTGCCCTTGCCGCTCCACCCCGTGACGTTGATGTGTATGCAGACGAAATGGACGTGCATCGCATCGCAAACGAACTGCAGCAGTACGTCGTGAAACCCGCACACTATAGTGCGACCGCGTTGTACGCGTCTACACGGGTGTTGTTGCGCATGCACGGAGTCGATGTCGAAATCGTCGGCGATTTGACGGTGACGACCCCGTCGTCGCGGTACACGGTGCGCGTACGCGACGTGTTGATGCACGATGCGGAACTGTGCCACGGCATTCCTTTGATGCCCCTTGCGCATGAGTACGTGTTCAACGTCTTGCGCGCGCGACAGGACCGCGTGGACGCTTTGGAAGCGCGCATGGGCGAAGACTGCCATCGTGCTGTCGTGCAGAGGCTCATCGCGACACGGTCGTGGATCATGGACAGCCATCGGGGGAACGAATGAACGTGCGCATGACGTGGCTTCCATCGGGCGTCGTGACGCGGACGCGTGCCCAGACGACGGTGCTTGTCGCCGCGCGCCAAGGCCGCATCGTCATACCGAGCCGTTGCGCGGGCAAGGCGTCGTGTCTGCTTTGCCTCGTAGACGCGTGCACGCCAGAGACGTTGACCGATCCGACCCCTGCTGAGCATCGCCTTCTTGGAGATGCGGTACTTGCACAAGGACGCCGCCTCGCTTGTCAAGCGCGCGTTATTGCCGATACGACGATCGCACTGCGTCCCTCACGGCTGCACGAGACGATCGCACGTTTGCTCCAGAGACGATCCGACGTGCACGATGATTGATGCTGTGCGCGTTTTCTCAAAACGAAGCAATGTCCCGTGCATACCGTCCGTCTGTTGCTCATACGATGGAGCAATTGGACGGTAAAGGGGGATGGACATGGATCAGCAAACGTCGGCTGCACTCGTCAAAGACCTCGTGACGCGCACGCATGGCGACATGTACGTCGGTGTCGTTGGTGCAGTGCGTACAGGAAAATCAACGTTTATTAAGCGATTTATGGAAACTGTCGTATTGCCCCACATCGAAGATCCGGCTGAGCGCATGCGTGCACAAGATGAACTGCCACAAAGTGCCGCGGGAAAGACGATCATGACGACAGAGCCGAAGTTTGTACCGAATCAGGCGGTCACGATTCGCGTCACGGAAGGGATCGATGTGTCCGTGCGGCTCGTCGATTGTGTCGGTTATACCGTTCCGGGTGCGCTTGGATATGCGGATGAGCGTGGACCGCGTATGGTGCACACGCCGTGGTTTGCGGAGCCAATTCCGTTTGAAGAGGCAGCCGAAATCGGTACGCGGAAAGTCATTCAAGAACATTGTGCGCTGGGTGTGCTCGTCACGACCGACGGATCGATCGCTGACATTGCGCGTGCGGACTATGTAGAGGCAGAGCGCAGAGTCATCCAAGAATTGCGCGATGTCGGTAAGCCGTTTGTTATGATCATCAATTCCATCCATCCGCAGCATCCGGACACGTTGGCATTGCGGGCATCGCTCACGGCAGAATACGACATTCCCGTCGTCGTGTATAGCGTACAAACGATGACCAAAGACGACATGATGGACTGTTTGCGCGAGGTGTTGGTTGAGTTTCCGGTGTGCGAAATACACGTACATCTGCCCAATTGGGTGCTCGTCTTAGAACCGTCCCATTGGTTGCGCAGTGGGATGGAAACGGCCGTCCGCGATTGTGTGCGGGGCATTCGCCGCGTGCGCGACATCGAGCGGCTCGGCGAGCGCATGTGTGCATACGAACACATCGAACGGGCAGTACTCGCATCGATGCATATGGGCCACGGTGTCGCAGTTTTGGAAGTCCACGCCCCGCGACAACTGTACGATCAGATTTTGGTGGACATTGTCGGGACATCGATCGACAACAAAGCGTCGTTGCTCGCACTGATGATGGAGTACCGGCAAGCGAAAATTCACTACGATCGATTTAAGGAAGCGATCGATATGGTGCAAAAGACCGGATACGGTGTAGCGACTCCAGCACTCAGTGAGATGGTGCTCGATGAGCCGGAGCTCATCCGACAAGGATCGCGCTTTGGTGTGCGGCTCAAAGCGACCGCCCCGTCTATTCACTTGATCCGCGTCGATGTCGAAAGTGAGTTTGCGCCGATTATCGGGACAGAAAAACAATCCGAAGAGCTCGTGCGGTACTTGATGCAAGATTTTGAAGTCAATCCGCTGCGCATTTGGGAATCGGATATGTTTGGGCGCTCGCTGCACTCCATCGTCCGTGAGGGGATTCAAGCAAAACTTGCCCTTTTTCCAGACCATGCGCGGTACAAACTGCAAGAAACGCTCGGGCGCATCATTAACGAAGGCAGCGGAGGGATGATCGCCATTCTGTTGTAAACGTTTCTTCGCTTGTATTTGTTCGGATCGTGGCAACAACCAAAAAAAAATGAAAAAAAGGGTCATATTTTATAAAAAAGCTATTGCATAAGGTGCTCCCCTGATTTATGATATATTTGTCGTAAATTTACGGGGGGTGAGCCCAGATGAACAAACAAGAATTGATCTCAAAAGTCGCAGAGTCCACGAACCACACCAAGAAAGAAATCGGCGTCATCGTCGAGAGCGTCTTTGATGTGATCACGGCAACGTTGAGTTCCGGAGAAAAAGTGCAGATTGTTGGTTTTGGCAACTTCGAGGTGCGTGAGCGTTTGCCCCGCAAAGGGCGCAACCCGCAAACCGGTGAGGAAATCGACATTCCCGCAAGCCGTTCTCCAGCGTTTAAGGCGGGGAAAGCACTGAAAGACGGTGTGAATGCGCAGTTTGAAGCAGAGCGCGCAGCACAGCAGTAAGGCGGTTGTCGTGGGCTGGACGACCAGCCCTTTTTTTGTGTCCTAATGACAAGGTGACCTGGAGGAGGATTCGGATGAACATAGGGGATGTTGTTCCGGATTTTTCATTGCCCGCGTCCGGCGGGACGACGTTTCGACTCAGTGAAGCGCGGGGGAAACGCGTCGTACTGTTTTTTTACCCAAAAGATATGACACCCGGTTGTACGCAAGAGGCGTGTGATTTTCGGGACCGATATGACGCACTTGTTGCAAAAGACGTTGTGGTCGTCGGCATTTCTCCAGACGATGTCCGGTCACACGAGAAGTTTGTTGCGAAGCACGCACTGCCGTTTCCGCTGCTTGCGGACACACAAGCGTCTGTCGCAGGGATGTTTGGTGTGTGGGTCGAGAAGTCGATGTATGGGAAAAAGTACATGGGCATCGAGCGTTCGACGTGGATCATTGATGAAAACGGTGTACTGACGCACGCGTGGCGCAATGTCAAAGTGCCGGGACACGTGGGCAACGTATGGGAGTGTGTTACAAATTAATGAGACTCATGAAGTATGCATTCCGTTTTGCCCAAGGTGGGGAGACGGTTCGAGGAGTGGGGGCGTTTGTGCAGGTAATCGGTCTGTGTATCGTTGTGGCACTCCTCGCCACACTATGGCGCGCCGAGGCAGCTGCTGCGGACACACGGGTCAGGTCAGAAGCGCGCACGCCACGCGTGTCGCCTGTGTTGCAGGTGCAAGCAGAGAAGCTGGGCAGTGGTGTCCTCGTCCGCCGCACAGCGAAAGGGAACGCATATGTATACGATGTCATTACGGCAAAGCACGTTATTGGATCAAATGCCAAGACGGTGACATTGCGTGCCCACGTTTATGGAAAAAAGAGCAGTATTCCATCGTGGACGGGAACAGTGCGCGCGGTTCCTTGTGGTCCTGCAGACAACAACCGATCTACGGTTGGCGAGCGGTACAATCCATGCATCATCGATGTGGCATGGGTGCAGTTTTCGTCACAGCGATGGTTTCCTGTCATGGACATCGATACGAAACAACAATTTCGATCAGTGGAAGACGTGATGCGTACCTCGTTTGAGGTGCTAATCAATCAAAACATCTGCTTGCGGGGATTCCCAGGAGGGGAGTTTCAGGAATATTGCGATCGCCGTCCGTATTATGTCATCACTGACGGGTTGCTGGGCACGTTTGATAACACCTCCCGTGCGCATGGAGGGGACGCGCGCACATTGTATTCCAAGTTTGGCGGGGCGATCGCCACAATGGAAATACGGATCGAACCGGGTATGAGCGGTGGTGCGGTGTACAAAAACAATCAATTGCTCGGTATTGCAACCCGGGGGTCAAACGTCATTTATTATAACAGATCTGGAACAGTACACAAAATACACTACATGTTTGCTGTGCCGATCGGCCTCGTGTGTGCATTGTGGAAGGACGTATGCACCCCATCGCGCGGATCTTGACATCGTCCACGAGCCCATGTACAATTAAGACATTTCGGGGCATGGCGCAGTCTGGTAGCGCGCACCCTTGGGGTGGGTGAGGCCGTGGGTTCGAATCCCGCTGCTCCGATACGCACGGTTGTACAAGTGGCGTTGTGACGGTGTGCGTTGGGGGATCGGATTTTTGGATGCGCAACAAAAAAAGCTGGAGCATCTCGCTTTTTTTTGTTGCGCATCCGTATGTCCATACATCGATCCGTTTCGCCAAACCGCCTTTTGCTTTCACCGCGCATACGGACTTTTCAAGCGATGGTTCCAATAGGGGATTCGTATAAGCGCGTGCGCATGTAAAGTCAGTTTCTTAATGATCCGTATCGATTGTTTCCTGATACAATATGCGTGCGCTGATCGTTTGTATTTGTGCACATGATCAAGACCGTTTCATGAATGATCTTGACATCGTCGCAGCATTCGTGTACGATTGCCGTATGTGTTCTTTGAGATTGGGAGCCGTGTCCCATATTGTCGATGAAGAGGAGCTGTGTCGATGTGCGTCGTATGACGGGGCTATGGTACAAACGTGTACAGCATGTGCTTCATACCCCGCATATGCGGCATAGACCGACGCACATCGGTGCCGAATTGCTCTGTACGCTCGTGTTGGAGGCGTACCTCGTCCATCATGCGGCCGATGACTGGTCGGCGGAGATGCGTGATGCGGTGCTTGCGTCGGTGTGCCTTGTGCAGTGTGGTTTGCATGCGCACGAGGCGATGGATGCGGGTGTGGATGGGCGTGGGCGCCGGGTACTCATTGGAGATTACTTGAGTGCACAATATTATTATTTATTGGCTTCTTGTGGGTTTGTAGAGGCGATCGCAGTCATTGCCGATGCGATTTGCGTATATACGACAGAAAAGCAGCGTGCGTGGGAGCAAGCGGGCACCGTGCACCGCATTGCAGGGGAGCGGGCGGTGTTTGTTGCTTGGGAGCGATGGATTGACGCAGACGCATTTGCCCAATTTGCACAGACGATCGATGCGATCATAGAGCGGGCATCGGAGACGGATGGAGACGTATGGACGTTGTATGTGCAGTGTCCGTTTTTTGGGGGCGTACTCGCTCACGACATCGATGCGGTATTGTCGCAGTGGGTGCGGATCGACGGAGAGTCATGACAGGGGGGGAGCGCGCGTGGCGGGGGAATTTTATCAAATGATCGCCGATAAGTTTTGTGTCGATGAGGG
The DNA here is from genome assembly GCA_018969805.1 of Paenibacillaceae bacterium. Taxonomy (GTDB): domain Bacteria; phylum Bacillota; class Bacilli; order Paenibacillales; family YIM-B00363; genus REEB470. The sequence goes on from JAGWXQ010000006.1 coordinate 11,827, forward strand.
GTCACCGTTTCATGACCTCCCACTGTTAAAGCCGTTTTTGGCGGTGTCGGTATTGGAGGCGTATTTGACGCACCGATGCACGTACCCGCGGATGAATGAGCAGTTGCGTACTGTGCTTCTTTATACGATTGGGTACGCGATTGCCGCACTGATTTCTCACGAACTGGATGAGCTCGATTTGAATATTCGCAAAAAGCGCATACCATCTAAGTTGTTTATTCGGATGTGTTTCGAGAAGCTGGAAGCGTTGGGGGATATTCAAGCCATCATGATCATGACAAAAGCGTTGGAAGCGTACGATGTCGAAAAGTGGCGTGGATACGAGGAACAGGGCGCAAAAATTAGGGGAAACGATGTGGTACGCTGGCGCATCGAACGTTTGGAGCCGAAGTTGTTTGATCCGTGGGGCGCATGGATCGAACCGCGCGCACACTTTTTATTTGAACGCATGATTCGTGCTGCGACGTATGCAGAATTTACGCTGTTGCCCACGCCCCCGGGTATGGCCTTCCAAAAAGTGTATGCGTTGCCGGGGGAAGTAGAGTTGCAAAACCTAATCGATCAAGAACCTTGTGCGGCGATACGAGACGATATGGCCATTGCGATCAAAAAATGGAAGAGGGAATTGCCATAGAGAACAATGGGAAAGCCCCCAAAGAAGTACACGATAAAGCAACGCATGTACACGCGCTATTCGAACGCATTGCCCCGACGTACGACCAGATGAACGACGTGCTCACGGCGCGTATTCATCGGCGGTGGCGGGCGTTTGCGATGCGGCGCATGCGCGTACAGCGTGGACAGCGTGCGGTCGATTTGTGTTGTGGTACGTGTGACTGGACGATCGCGCTGGCAGAAGCGTCGCAAGGTGGCGATGTGTGTGGTGTCGATTTTAGCGCACAGATGCTCATGTATGGGAAAGAGAAGCTTGCCCAAAGTCCATATGGCCATACGGTGACGCTCGTACAGGCTGATGTGCATCGACTTCCGCTGACGGATGCGTCGGTCGATTTTGCGACGATCGGATTTGGGTTGCGCAATGTGGCGCATCTGGATACGGTGCTTGCCGAAATGCATCGTGTACTGCGTCCAGGGGGGCAAGCGGTGTGCTTGGATATGTCGCATCCGCGATCATTTTTTTTGCGCATTGGCGCGTCGATGTACTTAGGGACGGTGATGCCGTTTCTTGCACAGCTGTTCGTCAAAAAATATCGGGAGTACAAGTGGTTGCCCGAATCGCTGGAGTCTTTTCCAGATGGGGAGACGTTGTGTGCGATGTTTCGTGATGTGGGATTTGGGCAAGTGCGATGGTGGCCGCTCGGGTTTGGGGTCGCTGCGGTACACATCGGGGTGAAGCGATGAGTGGGAAGCGCGGACGCACGTTTTTGCGCATGATTAAGCTGGAGCACTCAATTTTTGCGTTGCCCTTTGCATATGTCGGGATGGTCGCAGCGTCCAAGGCGATGTTGTCTTGGGCGGTTGTGCTTTGGGTGACGGCAGCGATGGTTGGGGCGCGCACAGTCGCTATGGCGTGCAACCGCATCATCGACGCGCGCATAGACCGCGCCAATCCGCGCACGGCGCATCGGGCGATCGCCTCTGGTGCGTTGTCTGTGCGCGATGGGTGGATCGGTGCGGGCATTGCGTGTATCGTTCTGGTCGTGGCGACAGCGATGTTGCCCCCTTTGTGCATGCAGTTGCTTCCGATCGCACTCTTTTTTTTGATCGGGTACGCATACACGAAAAGATGGACGTGGTTGTGCCACGGTGTGCTCGGCGCGACGATCGGGATGGCACCACTCGGTGGCTGGATCGCAGTGACAGGATCGTTATCGGAAGCGCCGTGGGTGTTGTGGGGTGCGGTCGCTTTATGGATTGCGGGGTTTGATATCGTCTACGCGATACAAGACGTGGACTTCGATCGTGCGCACGGCGTATGTGCGATTCCTGCTCGTTTTGGTGTTGTGCGCGCACGCATCATTGCACGCATGTGCCACGCCGTCTCCATCGGCTTGCTCGGTGTATTTGGTGTACTGATGGACTTTGGGCTCGTGTATGTGCTCGGTGTCGCCATCGCTGCGGTATTGCTCGCAAGTGCCCATATGCTCGTACGCACGTATGACATCACGCGGCTTCGGGTGGCGTTTTTCCCGCTCAATGGTGCTATGGGCATGATCATTATGGGTTTGACCATCCTCGATCGATGGGTGCGCTAGCCAAGCGTTCCCTGTACGATGCGGTGTTCGGTGTTGGGTGATGGTGCAGAACGGGGGCGTGTACTCGGATGAATGTGGTGGTGCGTCAGCGTCTGAATGAGGTGATCGATCGTCTCTCGGCGCTTGCGTATCCACGTCGAGGCGAAGCAACGCCAAAACGTCCAGCCAGCACGCTCGAGCACGCGCTGTCGGCGGATGTCGGCCTCCCATCGGTCTGGGCCGTGAAACGCATCGCCGTCGCATTCGATCGCGATGCGTTCGTCGTTGTTGCCTTCGACGACGAGGTCGATCCGATAATTTCCAACGCGCACTTGTGTCCGTACCCGATACCCGCGTTCGATCAGCACATCGTATACGGCGCGTTCAAAATCCGATGCACATTGTGTGCGCATTTCTTCCGCGTACTGTTCGTCGACAAGAAACGGTGCTGCAAAATGGGCGATCAATCCACGGCGTAAGACGTCTTTGTCACTCAATTGTTCGGGTGTGCACGACCGAACGAGAACCATTTGGTCGCGTGCGCGTGATGCAGCGACGTTAAACCGTTGGGCGTACGCATCGCGGGTCATGGCAGTGATGTTTTTTTCATGTGCCGCCGCGACAAGCGATAAAAACACGACATCCCGCTCTTTTCCTTGAAACGTGCGCGCATCCCCGCACGCAATGGCGTGGCGTTCGATCGCTTCGATTCCGATCGTATCGACGATGCGTTGGTATACATACTGTGCCTGGGCAAAGCCAAGCAGCGATACGACACCGATCGTTCGGTGTGCATACCGTTTGTCTGCAATCATACGCTTGATTTCTTCTACGATAAAGTGTGCCTCGGGGATGTTTACGTCCCCTTTGCGAAATCCGTCTTTGACGTACACATCAATGAGCGGTGGATCGAGTCGTTCGGACGCTTTTGGGATGCGCAGTGGGCGCAGTTCGTGGTTATAAAATTCGCGTTTTGAGTATTCAATAATTGGCGAAACGCACCGAAAATGTTCGCGCAGCATAACGGTACTGTGGGCGAACACGACTTTGCACAAATCGTATATCGATCGATCGGGGGCAAACTGGGCGCGGTACGCCTCTACTTGGTTGTGCAAAAAACGCTGCATGATGTGTTGCATTTTTTCTTCTTCCAAACCGATGCCATCTGGGGATACTTGTTTGTCGTCACCGACAATCAACACTTTTTTGGCCCGCAATAAGGACGGCAGTGCCGTGATATCCGATTGGGACGCTTCATCGATAATGACGAGGTCAAAACATCCGAGTTGTGCGGGCAACGATTCGCATACCCGATCGTGGGGCATAATCCAACACGGAATAGCCGCTGTCGCTTGCTGCGATGCGAGACGGGCATCATGACGATAGCGCGCGGCGCGCTTTCCGGTACCTTTCCCGATTTTGTTGATCGCATTGCGATAGGCTTGCAATGCCGCACGCACAGCAGGTGTAGCAGCAAGCGCCAAAGAGAGGTGTGTGCGTAGGACGATGAGTGTGCGGTATGCCTCCGCAAGCGCTTCTTCCGTGCGGCGTCGCTCTTGTGCCAAATCGTGCAGTGGCTGTTTTCCTTCGCGGCGTGCGAGTTCGGTTTCCATACGTTTTGCGTTCCAAATGGCATGAATGTCGTCGGGCAATGACGATTCGCCCGGCGTTTTCAGCATGCGTGCGTATTGGATTCCACCCGCTTGCGCAATGCGATCGCACAAGGTGTTTACGTGTTCGTGCATCGCGTGCATCGCGCGGACGCGGTGCAGCTCATCCATACAGGAAGTCCATTCGGATTGCCATTGTTGTTCGGTCGTATGGGCAGCACCGAGCATCGTCTGCACGCATATGCGCATGCGTTCGGTGATGCGTCCGGCGCATCCGTCTAGGGCACTCAAGCATTGTTGTTTCGTTTCCCATGAGCGTGCGAGATCGGTCGTCTGCACATGGTGCTGTACGGCGTTGCGAAACGTGTCGTACTTTTCTGTAATGTCGTGTCCGTTCCACGCAAACAGCGTGCGGGCGTCGTCGATGAGCGGACGCGTTCGTGCGGTGATCGTGTCGATCGTCTGCACCGCCTGAGCAGCATCGAATACGGCGAAAGGGTGGGGAAACGCAACTGGCCACCCGAAGTCCGGCGCAAGTGCGGTCCAGCGCATCGTCACCGAAGACAGCGTTTGTTGCCAATCCACATACGCCGCGACGTGTGCCCATTGTTCGGGTTTCTGCGGGGGCGCACCGAGGATGCGCACGGCGTCCAGGAGTTGCTTGTGGTGCTTTTTCCCGAGCATCCCAAACAAGCCAAACGGCTGCTTGCCTTGCGCCAACAGCTGTACTGCATCAACGAGCGCAGCATCGGCAGCGAGCTCCGATGGGGCGTCAATGGGACGTTCTAAAAACAGGGACCGTCGTTGTGCAAGTGTCCGAATGTCTGCGATGAGTGTTTGTGCGACGGCGACGAGCGGTTGTGCTTGTGCACGTTGCCATAGTGAATGGACATGCTCCAGCCACGGGTGCGCTTGTTTGGCGGTGGCGGCATCGCGCCGTGC
>JAGWXQ010000007.1 GCA_018969805.1 Paenibacillaceae bacterium
TTTGCTTCTTTTTGTCCGACGATGTACGCATCTAGCTCAGAGACGATTTGCTTCGGTGTCAGTGCCTCCGACAAACTCATACACCTCCCTCAATCGTTTCCACAACGATCGCGTCGTTTGTATATACACACAAATCGGATGCGATGCGCAACGCCGTCTCGGCAATCGTACGGGCATCCATTTGTGCGTGCAGCCGCAAGGCGCGAGCAGCCGCCAATGCGTACGGTGCGCCAGAGCCGATCGCGATGACTCCGTCGTCTGGCTGGATCACTTCCCCTGTACCAGAAAGCACGAGCATGTGCCGTGCATCGACGACGATCATCATTGCCTCCAGCCTCCGCAAGATGCGATCGCCCCGCCATTGCTTCGTCAGCTCGATGGCTGCCCTCTGGATGTTTCCGTCGTGCTGTTCGAGCTTTCCTTCAAATGCATCAAACAACGTAATCGCGTCCGCAACGGAACCAGCAAACCCTGCCAAAACCCGCCCATGGTACAATCGCCGCAGTTTTTTTGCCGTGTGTTTGAGAATCATTTGCTGGCCAAACGTCACTTGTCCATCGCCTGCCATGGCCGTTTGTCCATCGCGTAAGACGGCGACGATTGTCGTCGCATGCATCGTATTCACAAATGTGCCTCCCCTTTTTTACGCACGTGGGTGAAATTGATTGTATACCGATTGGATGCGGTCGTGCGTCATGTGCGTGTATAGCTGTGTCGTCGCTATGGACGCATGACCGAGTAGCTTTTGGACACTGCGCAAATCCGCGCCCCCTTCGATCATGTGCGTCGCATAACTATGGCGCAACGTATGCGGTGTCGTTTGCGCAGGCATGCCCGTGCGTTTTGCGCGCGTGCATACGATCGTGCGGATGCTGCGATCGGACAACGGTTTGCCGAAGCGATTGAGCCACAACGCCGTCGTGTGGGAATGGAAACATACCCGCTCAGTTTCGATGTATGTGCGCACGCTGTGCACCGCGTAGGCACCGATCGGTACGTCGCGCTGCTGGTTGCCTTTTCCCCACACGCGTGCGATGCCTGTTCGCAAGCACACCGCATCAATGGTCAGTGCGGCAAGTTCCCCGATGCGCAGTCCACCACCGTACAGTACGTCACACAGTGCTTGGTCGCGCCAAGGAAACGCCGATGGCTGCCGTTGCATCAAGTCGTGTGCCTGATCAATGCTCAGTACGATCGGCAGTGTGCGATCGAATCGGGGTGTGCGCATCGTCGCCAGCGGATTTTGTGCAATGACCGCCGTCGCATGCAAAAAATCAAACCACGTGCGCAACGCACATACGTTGCGTGCCAAGGAGCGTTTGCTCGTACCCGCATTTTGCCGCACGCCCAAATACGCCCGAACGTGCCAAGCCGTAACCGCCTCAACAGCACATTCTGGTTGCACGTATGCGACAAAACGCATAATGTCCCCACGATAGCTGCGGATCGTGTGGGGTGAACATTGGCGTTCGACTTCAAGTACACGCAAAAACTCCGCCGCTGCTGCACTGATGCTCATGATGTTTGCATCGGTGTGCGTTCATGGCATTGAACACATTGGCTGACCGGTTGCTTGCGGATCATTTTTTTCACGAGTGTCCCCTCGCATTTTGCGCATCGGGTGGACAGTGGTTGGTCCCACGACGTGTAGTCACACGTGGGATACGCGCTGCATCCAAAAAACACACGTCCTTTTTTGCTTCTGCGCTCTACGATCGCCCCTTCATGGCACTTTGGACACGTCACGCCGATGGAGCGAACAATCGGTTTTACGTTGCGGCAATCTGGAAATCCCGAGCAAGCGATAAATTTGCCGTATCGTCCCATTTTAAACAACAGCGGTTTTCCACATTCTGTACACGATTCGCCGGCTTCTTCGTCCCGCACGGTCAGCTGTTGCATTTGTTCATGGGCGACACCGAGACGTACAGAAAGTGTGTCATAAAATTGTTGGAGCACATCGACCCACGGTTGGTTGCCATGGCCGATTTCATCGAGCTGCGCTTCCATCGTTGCTGTAAATTCTAAGTTAAGTATTTCTGGAAAAAACAACTCCATTTGCCCGATGACGAGCTCACCAAGTTCTGTCGGGACAAACGCCTTTTCTTCAATAGCGACATACCCGCGCTTTTTGATCGTCTCGATGGTCGGTGCATACGTACTCGGTCTGCCGATGCCCCGCTCTTCGAGTTCTTTGACGAGGCGGGACTCTGTATACCGCGGAGGGGGCATCGTAAAATGCTGTTTGGGGTCGAGCCCAAGCAGTGCCACACGATCTCCGGTACGCAGCTGCGGAAGCATCGCCTCTGCTTTTTCTTCTTCGGTCAAATCCGAATACGCCTGCAAAAAGCCAGGAAACTGAATGCGCGATCCGTGCGCACGAAAGACGACCCCTTCGTGTTCGAGTGTCGCGGTGACGGTATCAAAAACGGCAGGTGCCATTTGCGATGCGATAAACCGATTCCATATGAGCTCGTATAAGCGATATTGATCCCGTGAAAGCGCATCTTTGATCGATGCTGGAGTCAATGCCATCGTCGTCGGACGTATCGCTTCGTGCGCATCTTGCGCGGCATTTTTTTTCGTATGCACGCGGGGCGATGCGGGCACGTACTGGTCGCCATATGCGGTACGTATGTGCGCACGCGCTTCGTCGGATGCCGTCTGGGAGACGCGCGTCGAATCGGTACGCAAGTACGTGATCAGACCGAGCGTCCCGTATGTGTGGATGTCCACGCCCTCATACAGCTGCTGCGCGATCAGCATCGTCTTCACCGCACGAAATCCTAGCTTTCTTCCCGCTTCTTGCTGCAAGGTACTCGTCGTAAACGGTGGCGGGGAATGCCGCAACCGCTGCTTTTCGCGCACATCCGTGACGTACAGTGCATCCGTGTGCATGCGCGCCATGACGGCATCGGCATCTTCTTTGGACGAGAGCTTCTTTTTTTCTCCGTCAATAGACACATACTTCGCGGTACATGATCCCCCCGATGCACGGACGTGTGCGGTAATCGTCCAATACTCTTCGGGGATAAATTGTTGGATTTCGCGCTCGCGATCTAAGATGATTTTTACGGCCACAGATTGCACGCGTCCTGCCGAGAGCCCTTTTTTGACTTTTTTCCACAACAAAGGGCTGATGTTGTACCCGACAAGCCGGTCCAAAATGCGCCGGGCTTGCTGGGCGTGGACGAGATGCATATCGATCGGACGCGGATGGGCAAACGCGTCTTTGACCGCTTGTTTCGTAATCTCATGAAAGACAACACGACACGGTTCGTGTTCGGGGATGTCCAAATAGTGCGCCAAATGCCAGGCGATCGCTTCGCCTTCGCGGTCTGGATCCGCTGCCAAGACGACGCGTTTGACTTTTTTTCGAGCCGCTTTTAGTGCTTTTATCATCTCGCCTTTGCCACGAATGGTGATGTATTTTGGGGCAAACGCATTGTCTACCGCGACACCCATTTCACTTTTGGGCAAGTCGCGCACGTGTCCCATCGAGGCACGCACGATGTACTTGCTGCCCAAATATTTACCGATCGTTTTCGCTTTCGCTGGTGATTCGACGATGACCAATGTGTCTGCCACCGTGCCACCTCATTTCTCATTTTAAATACACGCGACGTACGTACCGCCCGCTTCCGCACGAATGCACTGCATGCGCAACAACGACAGCACCGCCGCATGAATCGATGTCCGTGGCAAACCCGTACGATCGTACACGTCGTCGATGCCCATCGGTTCGGCTTGCACACACGCCAACACCATGCGCTCCTCGTCTGAGTGCAGCGGAGAAGCATGCATTTGGCTGCTGGACATCGAAATGCGGCACGCCTCCAAGACGTCTTCGGGACGGAGTACGAGCGTCGCCCCTTCACGAATGCGCTCCAAAATGCCCATACTTTTGGGAGACGTAATCATACCAGGTATGCCCATCACTTCTCGATTGTGCGCCAATGCACAATCTGCCGTATGCAGCGATCCACTTCCGTGCGCCGCTTCGATGACGAGCGTACCGAGCGACAGTCCTGCAATGATGTCGTTGCGCATCAAAAAAGCATGTTTACTCGGACGCACGCCCCATGGAAACGACGTCAATACGAGCCCTTCGACTCCGATGCGGTGCTGCACATCGCGATGCTCCGGTGGGTATACGACGTCCAGACCACATGCGAGCACTGCAATCGTCGCCCCACGGGCATCCAACGCCCCTCGGTGCGCCTCCGTATCGACACCCCGCGCCAGTCCACTTACGATGCATACGCCCGCCCGAGCAAGCGCCCCCGCAAACGACGATGCGACGTGCCGTCCATACGCCGACGGTGCCCGCGTACCGACGATTGCGACCGTAGGCTGCGCGAGGACGTCCCATCGTCCCCGTCCATACAATACCCAAGGACGCCGTTTGATGTGCATGAGCAAAGACGGATAATGCGCATCGTATACCGTACATACGTGTACGCCTTGCGCAGCGTACAATTGTCGATGCGCGGCGAGTGCTTCTTCATGCACGTGTGCCCGTATCGCCTCGACAGCAGTGGCGCGGATCCCCGCCTGTGCCATGACCGCTTCCGCGCGTGCATCGAGCAATGCGCGCAGCGGTGCACCCGTGCGCACAAGCGCATCGATCACTGACCACCCGACACAGTGCGACAGTCCGATGAGCACGTCCCGATCCCCCATACAAAGCCCTCCTCACATTGCGTCAGAGTGGCGATGATCGGTGCTTCCGTCATGCTCTGGTGTTCTTTGAACCGCGCACGCATCGTTTAGGCAGTGATTGGCACTGCCGTCATACACCGCTCAAGCAACCCGTGCTCTGTGAGCACTGCAGCGAGCGTCGATCCGAGATCCGATGGTGTCGGTGCTACGCGAATCCCGCATCGGTTTAGCGTCTGTATTTTTTCAGCAGCCGTCCCTTTCCCCCCAGAAACGATCGCCCCCGCGTGTCCCATGCGGCGACCCGGAGGCGCCGTCTGTCCTCCAATAAAGCCGATGACCGGTTTGTTCATATGCGCTGCAATCCACTCTGCTGCTTCCTCTTCTGCCGTGCCCCCGATTTCCCCTAGGAGCATCACGGCAAGCGTCTGTGGATCTTCATTAAATAGCGACAATATATCAATAAATTCACTGCCTTTGACCGGATCGCCCCCAATTCCGACTGCGGTCGATTGCCCGATGCCACGCGTCGTGCACTGGTGTACCGCTTCGTACGTCAGCGTACCCGAACGCGAGACGATGCCGATGTGTCCAGGCGTATGAATATAGCCAGGCATAATGCCGATTTTGCACTGACCGGGCGTGATGACCCCAGGACAGTTTGGCCCGATCAGACGCGACGATGAGCCGTGCATGTATCGCTTCACTTTCACCATATCGAGCACAGGAATGCCCTCTGTAATGCACACGATGAGCGGAATGCCCGCATCAGTCGCCTCCATAATCGCATCCGCAGCAAAGAGCGGGGGGACGTAAATGACCGTGGCATTGGCATCCGTCGCTTTTTTTGCCTCGCGTACCGTATCAAACACCGGGATTTGTTTTCCCCCATCGACATCAAACGTGACCGACGTACCGCCTTTTCCAGGCGTGCATCCTGCGACGATCTTCGTGCCGTACGCAAGCGCACCTTCCGTATGAAATTTCCCTGTCGCCCCAGTAATCCCTTGCGTGATGACGCGCGTGTGCTGATCGACCAAAATGCTCATTGGGCTGTTCCTCCTTCAGCGGATGCACAAGAGACGAGGGCGACGATTTTTTGCGCACCGTCTGCCATCGAATCGGCGGTGTGTATCGCAAGAGACGACTGCGCGAGCAGCTGTTTGCCTTGTTGCACGTTTGTCCCTTCGAGACGCACGACGAGCGGTCGATCGAGCCCTACTTCGCGCGCCGCGGCAATAATGCCATCGGCAATGACGTCACACCGCATAATGCCCCCAAAAATGTTGACAAAAATCCCCTTCACCGATGCATCCGACAAAATAATTTTAAACGCTTCCGTCACTTTTTGTGTCGTCGCTCCCCCGCCGACATCGAGAAAGTTTGCTGGACGTCCCCCATAATGCGAAATGATGTCCATCGTCGCCATCGCAAGCCCTGCCCCATTGACCATACATCCGATGTTGCCATCAAGCGCGATATACGACAAATCAAATGCCGATGCTTGAATTTCGCGGGCATCTTCCTCACTCAAATCGCGCAACGCCACGATCTCTGGCTGCCGAACGAGTGCGTTCGCATCAAAAGACAATTTTGCATCAAGGGCGATCCATTCGTTTGTTCCCGTCAGTACGAGCGGATTAATTTCTGCAATCGCACAATCACATGAGATAAAGACGGTATACAATTTTTGCACGAGTGCGACAAACGCACCGACCGTCTGTTTCGGAATACCGAGTGCAAACGCGATGTTGCGTGCTTGAAACGGCATGAGTCCGATGACCGGATCGACGGTTTCCCGCACGATGCGCTCCGGTGTGCGCTCTGCCACTTCTTCGATGTCCATACCGCCTTCTGACGATGCCATCACGACGACTCGTCCACTCCCGCGATCGACGACGACTGCGACGTAATATTCTTTGACGATGTCGCACCCTTCTTCAATAAGCAACCGCTGGACTTGCTTGCCGTCTGAACCTGTCTGGTGCGTGATCAGCACTTTTCCGAGCAACTCCGACGCATACGGCAATACGTCTGCGCGGGACTTCGCGAGCTTCACGCCCCCCGCTTTCCCACGCCCCCCCGCATGGATTTGCGCCTTGACGACGACGACTTCGGTATGCAGTGTGTGGGCCACTGCGACCGCTTCTTCCGGTGTATATGCGACTCCTCCGCGCGGGGTCGCGATGCCGTACGATGCCAAAATTGCTTTTGCCTGATGCTCATGAATGTTCATCCCGTGCACCACCCTTTCCAATAGGTTTGTACCCGCACCTATTGTATCAGACGATGCCCGATTACGGAAATCCCACGAGTATTTCCCGGTACATAAGATTTTCTACGATCATCCGACGTGCGTGTCGAATGTGCATACAAAAAAACGGGTACGATGTGTCACATTATGTCGCATGCAATTGTCCGAGTCTGCGATCGAGCGCACGGGTAAACAACGCTTCTTGCATATGAGGCACATCGATGTGGGCACTGCCTTCGATGTCCGCAATCGTGCGTGCGATTTTGATCAGTCGATCGTGTGCGCGCGGGCTCAATCCCATCGTCTCCATCGCCTGCAACAGCACTTCGCGCACCGCATCCGAAAGCGGACACACGATGGGCAATATATGAGACGGAATGTGCGCATTTGCTCGTACACCATACGCAGCATTTCGCGCATATCCAAACGATTGTGCGCGGACGATATCCGCTTTCATCTCCGCCGATGTGCGCGTCACGATCGGGCGACGCACGTCATGGGAGCGCAAGCGCGGGACGTCGATGTGCATATCGAGCCGATCGAGCATCGGTCCTGAAAGGTGGCCGATGTATTTGCGCTTCATGCGCTCCGTACACGTACATATGCGCGTCCGATCTTCGTATCCGTCGTATCCACAAGGACATGGGTTCATCGTCGCAGCCAACATAAATTGTGTCGGAAACGTCACCGTCGCGCGCACACGCGCAATCGTAATGCACCCTTCTTCCAGAGGCTGCCGCAAGCAATCGAGCGTAGATCGCCGATACTCGGCGCATTCGTCCAAAAACAACACCCCACGATGCGCCAAGCTCGCCTCCCCAAGCGACGGCTTGCTCCCCCCACCGACAAGACCTTGCGCCGATATCGTATGATGGGGCATCCGAAAGGGCCTCCTCCTTCTCCCTAATGGATCGATCCCGAGCGCACTCGAAATACGCATCACATCGAGCGCTTCGTCTTCTTCCAGCGGGGGCAACACCGACGGCAACCGACGCATGAGCATCGTCTTCCCCGCTCCAGGTGGTCCGATCAGCAACAGATGGTGGTTTCCCGCGACGGCAATGACGATCGCACGCTTGACCGTGTGCAACCCCTGTACTTCGCCATAATCACCGCAGTCCAGCGGTTGTTCTTCTTGTACCTGCACGCCGTCCCCGACGACCGTACGGTGTGGCAACACGACATCACGCAGTGTGCGCAAAGGGACGATGCGCATATTCGTGACGAGCATCGCCTCCGCTTCGTTTGCTTCCGGTACGTATGCGGTGTGTACGCCGCGATTGCGCGCAGCAAGCAACATCGGAAGTACACCACACACCGGACGCACTTCTCCACGAAGGGACAGCTCCCCGATAAATACCGCATCGCCCGCATCGTCCCATTGGCCCGTCGTGCGCAAAATGCCGACCGCGATCGCCACATCCAACGCCGCGCCTTCTTTGCGCACGTCCGCCGGTGCCAAATTGACCGTGACACGGCCCATCGGAAAACGGAATTGCTCGTTTTTGAGCGCAGCGCGCACCCGATCGACTGACTCGCGTACCGCAACATCCGGTAGTCCGACAATCGAAAACTGCGGGACACCCGGCGCAACATCGACCTCAACATCGACGAGTGCCCCATCGATGCCGTGGATACAAGCCCCCAAACACGTCCCAACGATCACAAAAAAACCTCCCTCACAAAAGATGTGAGAGAGGTGCTTCCTCATGCCCATATACAACGCATTGTACTACAACATACGCACATTGTCAACGCCAGAAAATATACGGATGGTCTCATCCGTAGTTCGAGCCGATGATTGTTGGTTCATAAAAAATAAAAATCATTGCGATGAAGTTGTATTCATAGGCAAGGACTACTGGGATACTCTAGGTGGTGCTGGGTGTTATGAAACAATCCTTGAAATTGAGAGCGCAGTAGGTGCTGAAACACGCGCTATACTAAATAATGGGCACCTCTATAAACGACATTTCCAGAAAAACAAATGGAACTCGTGTTTTTGACTTGGCGTAAAAAAAAAATTACCGAAATGAGCGCACCCCTGTGCATTATGTTTCATAAAACTTGTCTTATTTGCCCTTTTTTATTGAAAAACGGCATACTGATCCCTAGGTTTGTACGCCTAATTTTGTTTTTGTGCGCATCAAATAGGCGTACCGTAGCATATTGTAGGCAATATTTTTGAACGCGACATGCGCTTTCGCACGTAAGATCCCAATCGTTCAACAAAAAGTCCCTGCCAAACTCATCTTCATTTGTCCAAACACATGCTCCACCCGTGCGCGAACACGGCACTTCTCTCCATTCGATGCCTTTGCTTCCGCTGTCAGTGGCTTGTTGCGATATCCCGTTTCGTACACTTGAATGTTTATTCCTTTGCACTCCTTCTGCACTTTCTCGTGCAATTGTTCTCCAACATACGCACAATATGCATAAAGAACTCGATCTTTTTCACTGAGCATCTCAACCAGTGGTTGACTGTCATGTACCGATGCGTCCGTTACCGTGTACGTCGTGATCAGCTTACTTTTTTGATCGACCACCACATGATTTTTGTATCCATAGTACGTCGCTCCGTTTTTCTTTGTCCATCTTGCATCACCGTCTTTTTGGCGCAATTTGTTTGGATTTTCCTTCCATTCCACAGGTACGGATCGCCCCCGCACACGCGGGGAACACGATCCACGCAGTCGAGCGGCATATGTAGGCGCGGGATCACTCCCGCACACGCGGGGAACACGGGGAAAACTGATGTTTTGAACCTGCGGGTAAAGGATCACCGCGTGTGCGATGGTGGGCCCAAGTCGCCACGAAGCGGTAACTTCCGCCACACAGTGATCACCGCGTGTGCGGAGCGTCCTTTTTTCCGAAAGCAATATAAACAATCAAGCACTTTTTATATGCGGCAATTATATGACGAGTAATCAAACTGACCGCCTCCATGAAATACCAATTAATTTCTCAATCGGTAATTTTATTTCTTATTTTTAATCATCAGTTCCTTTCACTTTATTTGATTCCATAATAAAAAAACGTTTTTTTTATTCTTATACATATGGAAAAAGAATATTGTAATCTGGTAAAATTTTTTTTCTGAAAGATTTGACGCAAACGATTTTTTATTATATAATCATGTTGTACGAAAAATGCATGCGCATGCATTGATATCAAAAAGTTTTTTGATTGTTTATATCTTCGGTGGCAATAAACGATTTAAGCAGAAGTGTATTTTTGATTAATGTAATTTAGTAATTGTTTTTTTATAAAGATATTAAGTCGCCCTGTTATATTGTAATTTGATCAAGTTTCCTAAGGTTATTTTTTATAAGCTATTCTCTTTTTTTGTAAATTAAATTTTAAGTGTGTTTTTCTAAAATTTTTTCAAAAAACTTAAAAAGTTTTTAATACTCAAATTTAGGAGGTTGTTATCGTGGATCATATTTTTATGACATTAAGGCGGTTTTTTTATTTTCTTTTTATATGTTTGTCTTTATCTTTGATATCGCCTGTACTTCATGCATCAGCGAGTACGAAAAGACCAATTTCTATTCCTGCTAATCATCTAAAAAGCATTTTTTTATTAAAGTACCCGAAGAAAATAAAAGCGATTTTAATCTCGGGACTGCAGTCTTGGTAAGTAAAAGTAATAATATATGCAGTGATATCAAAATTTCTCCATTTCTAAAAGAATGTCAAAGTCAATCACCCTTGAACAAGCTCACTTCTTCAAATGTTCAAGTTTATAATTTTTTAACGGCATATCATGTAGTAGAAGATCGCAAACCAAAAGAACAAATTCAATTCAAATTATTGGACATCAATAGCAATGAAATTCCTATACAAAAGTCAGAAGTTTATAAATTACCATGTATTGCAAATCCTAGTCTAATGAGCCAAAAAGATATTCAATTGTTAAAAAATAAATTAAATAAAGATGAGTGTTTTAATGATGTCGCTTGGATTCGAGTGTATACATCGTATAATCTCTCCCACTTTATGACGTTGCCAAAAAAAGTTGGTAATGATGTTAGGGATGTACAAGGTGTTATATGCGGGTTCGGTAATAACATGATAATACCAAAATGTACTACGAATAATAAATCGGATAAACGAATAACTAAAGTAGAGTTTCCAAGTGACCAAAGTGTATTTTTTAGAACGATTGGTGGATCTGATCACGTTGTGCTTGCTCTTCCATCAAATCCCGGCGCAAGTGGTGGACCTATTTTTCTTTACCCTACTAAGGGTAAACCTGAACTTTTGGGTATCATATCTGGTAGGCTAAATATAGGTGGGTTAGAATATATACCACATGTTGCTTTTGTTCCAATTAATGTTTCATGCCGTATGCTCGCACCGATCTGTACAACACAAAAAACAAAATAATTCTTTGTTCTTCCACCACACGCTTTTCTGTTTTTCACAAATCAAAACCCCGTGCTCCATGACGGGGTTTTTTGTGCATGATTTGAAAGTCCGATTATTCCATATCTCTTTCATACGCTCCTCTGCATCGATGTTGGGAAAGGGATGTGAATGGGGGCGATCTGTGTGGTATACTATTTGTTGAGTGGGGGATTGGTATGACAAAACGTACACCGATGATGGAACAATACGTTGAACAAAAATCACTTGTGCCGGATGCGTTGTTGTTTTTTCGTTTGGGTGATTTTTATGAGTTGTTTATGGACGATGCGATCGCTGCTGCGCGTGCGCTGGACATTACGTTGACGGGTCGGGAAGCGGGGGATATGGGGCGCGTGCCGATGTGCGGAGTTCCTGTGCATGCGGCGCAATCGTATATTGCAAAACTCGTCGCACAGCAATACAAAGTTGCGATTTGTGAACAAGATGCATCGTTTGCGGGAAAGGGGCTTGTGCCGAGGCGCATCGTACGCATCGTGACACCGGGCACGATAGACGACGGTGACGACAGTGCGCTTGGTGCGCTTGCGACCATCGTTCGTGAAGACGGGATGCACGCGCTCGTGGTGCTTGATTGCCGCATTGGGCATATGCGGTATGCACAGTTTTCGTCGCGTGCTTTGCTTGTAGATGCGTTGCACGTGTTGTCTATCGCAGAATGGGTGTTGGAGGAAGAGGAGCGCGCGTGGTTGGTCGCGCAGCCGTGGTGGCGCAATTCGTGCGCGGTAACTGTGCGGGCGCGTGCACCGAGTGACGCGGTGATTTCGCAGTTTGCACAGCTGTCTTCGGAAGTCGTTGATGCATTGCCTCGTGCGTGCCGCATTGCGGTGGGGCAATTGTGTCGCTACGTCATTGAGACGCATCAGCGTGGATTGGCGCACATTCAGTTGTTGTCTATGCAATCGCACCCGGTTCGTGCCCCGCTGGGCATCGATGCATCGACGCAGCGGCATTTGGAGTTGTTGCGCGGGGGGCACGACCGCAACAAGCACGCATCGTTGTTTGGTGTGCTGGACAAGACGCGCACAGCACTTGGTTCGCGGTTGTTGCGTCTGTGGATGATGCAGCCGTTGACGGACATTGCGGCGTTGGCGCATCGGCACGATGCCGTCGATGTGTTGCACATGCAGACGCTTGTGCGGGGGGCGCTGTCCGAGTTGCTTGGCCGCGTATACGATATGGAGCGGTTGATTGGACGGACAGCGCGGGGACAAGCTTCGCCGCGCGATATGATTGCGCTGGCGCAGTCGTTGCGCGTCGTACCGTTGCTCCAGGAGCAGCTCGCGGGTGATGACGTTTGTCTTGGGGCGCATCATATGCACGAGTTTGTTCATCGCCTGGACGCGTGTACGGACGTGTGCGCGATGATTGACGATGCGGTAGAGCCGGATGTGGCGATGGCCCATCGGACCTCGACCGATACGGTCCGCAGTGGATACGATGCGCGGCTGGATGCGTTGCGGACGACGGCGCGTGAAGGAAAGCAGTGGATCGCGGCGTTGGAAGCTGCGGAGCGGACGCGTACTGGCATTCGTTCGCTCAAAGTCGGGTATACGAAAGTGTTTGGATATTATATTGAAGTATCCCGTGCAAACGTGCACGCCGTACCGACGGATCGCTACGAACGAAAGCAAACGCTTGCCAATGCAGAACGGTACGTCACGGCGGAGCTTGTGGAACATGAGGTGCGTTTGCTGGAAGCGCAGGCAGAGCTGGAAACGTATGAACAATCGGTGTTCGATGCATTGGTCCATGCGGTCGCCATGCACATACCGCGCATGCAGTGTGTGGCGCATGCGCTGGCGCAGCTCGATGTGTTTGTTGCGCTTGCGAATGTGGCGCGTACGCGTCGGTACGTCCGTCCGCATATGCACGAAGGCGACGCGCTGATGATTTATGAAGGCAGGCATCCGGTCGTAGAGACGTTGTCGGAGGAGTTTATGCCCAATGATACGTGTCTTGGTGGCACGGATGCGCGCATGACGATGATTACTGGACCAAATATGGCGGGAAAGAGCACGTATATGCGCCAAGTGGCACTGATGGTCATTATGGCGCACATTGGCAGTTTTGTGCCGGCTGCCAGAGCGCACATTCCGATTGTCGATCATGTGTTTACACGCATTGGGGCATCGGACGATTTGTTTGGTGGACAAAGTACGTTTATGGTTGAGATGCGGGACATCCAGCACATGTTGTCGTGCGCGACATCGCGCAGCCTGCTCATTATCGATGAGCTTGGTCGTGGGACGGCGAGTGACGAAGGTATGGCGATCGCGCAGGCGGTCATTGAGCACATTCACGATGTCGTTCAATGTAAGGCGCTCGTATCGACGCACTACCATGCGTTGGCGCATCGCTGTGAGGCGTTGCCTGGTGTGGCTGCGGCGCGTATGGCGGTCGAAGAGCGCGGGGATCGGGTGTTGTTTCTCAAAAAGTTGCTTCCTGGCGTGGCGAGCAGTTCGTATGGCATTTATTGTGCGCACATCGCGGGCATTCCGCGTACGGTCGTCGATCGCGCGTATGCGCTGTTGCACGTACGAGACGACGATGTCCCAGATCGCGCGCCCGCGATCGTCCGTATGGAGCATCCGTGCGTGGCGCAGCTGCGTACGCTGGATGTGTTGCACATGACACCGATGGATGCGCTGCGGTGGTTGCTTGATGCGCAGCAGGCTGTGCGTGATCCTGATTCATTGCTTGGATGATCGTTTGATTGACCGCTGATTAGAGCGACAAATCAAAGGGGGTGTGCCATCGATGCGCATTGTTGTACTTGTGGTTGCGCTGTTGGTTCCTGGTGTCGCGTCGGCTGCGGTGCCAAAGCCGGACACGGTTACGATCGAGACGTTCCAGCGCGTACTGGACGTATTGAGCACGCAGCACATATCGGGCATGCCGCAGTCGGTACTCATTCGTGGAGCGATCGAGGGGATGGTCGCATCCCTTGCGGATCCGTACACCGAAGTGTATACGCCTTCGGGGTGGGATGGTTTGCAGGAGATTCTTGCGCGCACGCATACGGGCATTGGCGTTCGGGTGACGGTGACACCGACCGGTGCGCGCATCGATCGGGTGTATGCACAGACGTCTGCCGAACGTGCGGGTTTGCGCCGAGGAATGCGCATTGTCGCAATCGATGGGCAGCCTATTTCGGCCGCGACGCTCCAGACGCTGGAGGGCGACGATGTCGGGGTGGAGCGCACACTGCGCATCCGCGAGGAAATGAAGACGTGGGACGTGCGCGTAGCGATTGCGCCGTACACGGTGCCGTCGATCGACAGCGTGCGTACGGACGGGGACATCGGGTACGTTGCGCTGCAGGCGTTTGGGCCGGACACTGGTGCTGCGTTTGATGCGGTCATGCGGCAGTGGAACGGCAGCGTCCGTGGATGGGTGATCGACGTGCGCGACAATCCGGGCGGGTATTTGGAGGCGGCAAAGCATGTGGTGTCGCGCATCATGCCCCAAGGGACGCTCGTGCAGACGATTGACCGTAATGGCGTGCAGACGCCGATTGCAGTTACCGGTGGCACGTCGCTCTCGGGACGCGTCGTCGTGTTGGTCAACGACCGGAGTGCGAGTGCATCGGAAATCGTCGCTGGGGCGCTGCAAGATGCACAAAAAGCGACGATTGTCGGTACGAAGACGTTTGGCAAAGGGTCGGTACAAGTGCTCGTACCTTTGCCCCAAGGGGGCATAAAAATTACGGTACAACAATACATGACACCGCTTGGACGGCCGGTACACGGTGTAGGCATTGCTCCGGATGTGCGCGTCGCTGCTCCACTGCGCCAGCTCGTCGTTGCCTTGAGGCTTGCGGGGGAGCAGACGATGCGGTTGACGTACGATGAGGAGCGTACAGTGGTTGAAGGCATCGAAACGCGACAGACGGTTCCGGTCGTGATCGAGGGAGGCAAGCGGTTTGTTTCGGCTTTGGTATTGTGCGATGCGTTGGAAGCGGAAGTACTGTGGGATGCGTATGAAAAGCGGATTATCGTGACCAAAGGAATGAAGACGCGCACGTTTGGGGTCGGTACGGGATTGCTGCTGCGCAATGGGGTATCGTATGTGGCAGAAGAACAATGGATGCGCGCATTTCCTGCAATGAAGCTTGCTGCGGGAACGATGGAATGGTCGCTATGACGGGGCGCATTCGCATACTCGATGCGCATCTCGCGAATCAAATTGCCGCTGGTGAAGTCGTCGAGCGTCCTGCAGCCGTCGTCAAAGAGCTCGTGGAAAACGCGATCGATGCCCAAGCGCGAACGATTGCGATTGTGTTGTCCCAAGCGGGCATGGACATGATCCGGGTCACCGATGACGGAATCGGCATGAATCAGACGGACATCGCGCTCGCGTTTTCTCGGCATGCGACGAGCAAACTCTCCGATGCCCGATCGTTGTTTTGCATCGAAACGCTTGGATTTCGTGGAGAAGCGTTGCCAAGCATTGCGGCGGTCGCGGACGTCGTCTGTCGCTCTGCACCTACCGACGACGGCGTCGCGCACGAGCTGCACATTCGGGGTGGGGAAGCGAAGCCGATCGAAGTCGTATCGGGACGCAAGGGGACGGACATGTGTGTGCGCGCACTGTTTTACAATACGCCAGCGCGCCTCAAACACCTGAAGACGGTGCATACAGAGCTTGGGCACGTTACGGATTTTGTGTACCGGCTTGCGATGGCGCATCCGCACATTGCATTTCGCTTGACGCACGAGCACAATGAACTTTTGCGCACAGACGGAAGTGGACAACGATTGCATGCGTTTGCTGCGGTGTACGGGGTGCAGACGGCGCAGCGGATGTTTGCGTTGACGCATCGGTGTGCCGATTTTGAGATTGACGGGTTCATTTCGCCACCGGATGTGCACCGTGCGCACAGGCAGGCGATGACGCTGCTGATCAATGGGCGGTACGTGCGGATGGTTGGTGTGCATCAGGCGATCGTCCATGGATATGGGACGATGCTCCCTGCCCAGCGGTATCCGCTCGCGGTGCTATCGGTGCGCATGCATCCGGAGCTCGTCGATGTCAATGTCCATCCCGCAAAAATCGAGGTGCGGTGTACAAAAGAGGCACAGCTGATCGCGATCGTGCGCAACGCAATCGCCCAGACGTTGCGTGCCCAGACGCTCATTCCCCTTGTTCCTGTCGATATCGCGCACTTGCGCGCCCGTGTCGCTGTTTTGACACCGCCAAAGCAACAAACACCGCCTCCACCGAAAGTGC
>JAGWXQ010000185.1 GCA_018969805.1 Paenibacillaceae bacterium
GGCGATGAGCGCAATACATATTGCTGCGATTGCTGTGTTGCGGATTGTGCTTTGGAATTTTGGGTTCATGAAAGATCAGAGCTCCTTTATGGGTCGGTATTGGACAAGATCGTTGCATTGTGAGCGCATTTGTTTGCGTGCGCATATAATAGCGCACGGTACTTTACGCATGATGAAGTGATTATCGTTAGTGTAGCTAAAATAAATCACGATGTCAATTTTTTGTTCGCGGTGTCACGAAACACTGTACAGAGACGTGTGATTTTTGAATAATTCTATAAAACAACGCATCCCGTTGGCTTCCATTTTTGTGTCTGTTTGCTCAGGGGTGCGTGAGACGTTTGTGTAGAGGGTGCGGTCTCTTCATATCTTCTACTCTTGTGCTTGACACGGTGTGTGCTTGTGCAGTACAATCGGAATGACCGTAAATCGAACCGTTGCCCGATCGATGGTGGTCAATTTCTTTGTGTGTAGTGGCGATGCACATGTTTTTCTTTTCTGTGCTTTGCGCGTGGATGGCAATGAGCGGTTGCGGTACGAAAAAGGTTGATGCATGAGGTGTTGCGAGAAGTGATGGACGGCGAGGGGGTGAAACACAATGGTTCACTCAGTATGGCTCGTCGTAGTTGCTTTGATTTTGGGTGCTGTCGGCTTCGGGATCGGGTACTTCGTACGCAAATCTTTTGCAGAAGCAAAAATTTCTGGCGCTGAGACGGAAGCGAAAGCGATCGTGACGCGGGCTGCCGCAGAAGCGGAAGCACTGAAAAAGAATGCGCTTGTCGGGGCAAAAGATGAAGTGCACCAAATGCGCAATGAAAGCGAGCGTGAGCTTCGTGATCGACGCAGTGAAGTGCAGCGTCAAGAGCAGCGCATTTTGCAAAAAGAAGAAGTTCTTGATAAAAAACTCGACGCATTGGAACGCAGAGAAGACCAGATCGTACAGCGCGAGTCGCATGTCGCCCAAAGGGAAAAGCAAGTTGACGATCTGTACAAGCAAGCAGAGCTTACACTAAAAAAACAAACGGACGAGCTGTATCGCATTGCCAATCTAACAAAAGATGAAGCAAAGCGCATGATCATGGTTGCAGCGGAAGAAGAGGCGCGCGTCGATGCAGTGCAAATCATGCGCCAAATCGAGCGGCAAGCAAAAGAAGACGGGGAGAAGCTTGCCCGAGAAATTATCACGACGTCCCTACAGCGATGTGCATCTGAGCACGTAGCAGAAACGACGGTATCTGTCGTGTCTTTGCCCGCAGATGATATGAAAGGCCGCATCATCGGACGTGAAGGGCGCAACATTCGCGCATTTGAGACACTTTCAGGCATCGACTTGATTATTGACGACACGCCAGAGGCGGTCATTTTATCGGGTTTTGATCCAGTTCGCAGAGAAATCGCCCGCATGTCGCTTGAGCGGCTCGTCGCAGATGGACGCATTCATCCTGCCCGCATTGAAGAGACGATTGAGAAGGCGCGCAAAGACATTGACGAAAAAATGCGTGAGTTTGGCGAACAGGCTGTATTTGACATCGGTGCGCACGGTGTGCATCCAGATTTGATTAAGTTGTTGGGCAGATTGAAGTATCGGACGAGCTATAGCCAAAACGTACTCAACCACTCTTTGGAAGTAGCGCACTTATCCGGTCTTATGGCCGCGGAGCTTGGGCAAGACACGACGTTGGCACGAAGAGCGGGACTGTTTCATGATATCGGCAAGGCGATGGATCATGAAATTGATGGATCCCACGTGGACATCGGCATAGAGCTGGCACGGAAGTACAAAGAACATCCTGTCGTGATCAATAGCATCGCGTCCCACCATGGGGATACGGAACCGACATCGATTATTGCGTCGATTGTTGCGGCAGCAGATACGTTGTCCGCAGCACGACCGGGTGCGCGTCGAGAAACTTTGGATACGTACATTAAGCGATTACAAAGATTAGAAGAAATTACGGAGTCGTTTGATGGCGTGTTGAAGTCGTATGCGATTCAAGCTGGCCGAGAAGTGCGCGTTATTGTGCAGCCAGATGCGATCGACGATGCTGAGGCGTATCGATTGGCAAAAAGCATTTCTAAAAAGATCGAATCAGAACTCAACTATCCTGGCTATATCAAAGTTACGGTCATTCGCGAGACGCGGGCTGTTGAGTATGCAAGATGATGATTGCGGGGACGCATGCGCGCCCCGTGATTTTTTTGTGCGCGATGATCTGCATCCGATAGGGGAGGTGTTTTATGAACATCGTATTTGTCGGTGATGTTGTTGGGGCGTGTGGACGGAGGGCGTTGCGTGAACAGATTGGATTGTTGCGCGAACGGTATGCACCGCATTTTTTGATCGTCAATGGAGAAAATGCAGCAGCAGGAAAGGGCATCACTCGTGCCATCGCCAAAGAGCTGTTTTCGCTTGGCGTTCATGCGATTACGATGGGCAACCATACATGGGATCAAAAAGAGTTGCTCGACTGGATTGACGACGAACCGCGTTTGGTACGACCAGCAAACTATCCAGACGGCACGCCGGGTGTCGGGGTAACGATGCTGCACCAAGGAACGTATACGCTTGCAGTGATGAATGTAATGGGGCGAACGTTTATGCAGCCCATTGATTGTCCGTTTCGTACATTTGAACAACAGATTGCATCGTTGCCTCGGGTACCCATTT
>JAGWXQ010000186.1 GCA_018969805.1 Paenibacillaceae bacterium
AAATTGTGAAAAAGGTCAAGTTGCAAGTGCCTGCGGGAAAAGCAAATCCTGCGCCACCGATTGGACCAGCACTCGGTCAAGCAGGTGTCAACATTATGGCATTTTGTAAGGAATTTAATGCGCGTACGCAAGATCAAGCAGGGCTGATTATTCCGGTAGAAATATCCGTTTTTGAAGATCGGTCGTTTACGTTTATTACAAAAACGCCACCAGTTGCGGTTTTGTTGCGCGTAGCGGCAAACGTGCCGAAGGGCTCGGGGGAGCCAAATAAGAAAAAAGTTGCGACGCTGACCGGTGCGCAAGTGCGTGCGATTGCAGAGCAAAAAATGCCAGATTTAAATGCAACGACGGTCGATGCGGCGGTACGTATGGTAGAAGGCACTGCCCGCAGCATGGGCATTGTCATTCAAGGATAAGTGCGAACGTGGGAGCTTCGGCACATTGACCACGAAGAATGGAGTAGATGAATGTGGGACGATCAGGAAAGCGGTACGTTGAAGCAGCAAAGCTCGTCAATAAAGATGTTCTGTATGGTGTGGCGGATGCAGTAGACCTCGTAAAGCAACTGGCGAAAGCGAAGTTTGATGAAACGGTCGATGTCGCGGTGCGGCTCGGTGTCGATTCCAAGAAGCAAGACCAGTCTGTGCGCGGTGTCGTCGTATTGCCGCATGGTACGGGGAAAACAAAGCGCGTGCTTGTATTTGCCAAAGGGGAAAAAGCACGTGAAGCGGAACAAGCAGGTGCGGACTACGTCGGAGATTCCGATATGATTGCGAAAATTCAGCAGGGATGGTTGGATTTTGATGTGTGCGTCGCAACACCGGATATGATGGGAGAAGTCGGAAAGCTGGGTCGTATACTTGGAGGAAAAGGGCTCATGCCCAATCCAAAATCGGGTACGGTCACAGCAGACGTGACGAAGGCATTGCAAGAAATAAAGGCGGGAAAAATTCAATTTCGTTTGGATCGTGCGGGACAAATTCATGCGCCGATTGGCAAAGCGTCTTTTGGAGCAGAACAATTGGCAAACAATTTGAAAGCACTGATGGATGCGCTCGTCCGCGCAAAACCCGCGACGGCAAAAGGTGTGTATATTAAGGCGGTAAGCATCAGTGCGACAATGGGTCCAAGTGTCCGTATTGATCCGACAACGTATCGGTAGTACACGCAGGAAGTCGAACTGCCCAAGACAGCAGGTGCGTCGATGTGCGCGTAAATCCTGCCGAGGCCACACGTATGCACGAAGCGCGGGAGCGATCCGACGGCGCGCGATCGTGCGTATGCATACGCCTCTATTGGACGTGCGATGCACCCATAAGGGGCTTTTGTCGTTTGATCTGAATCTGTATTTCAAACGATCGATCCGTTTCACAAAAACGCCTTTTGCTTCCTCGGCGCATACAGCCCTATAGAACGATGTTGTTAATAGGGGATTTCGTATGGGGTGATGCGCGTTGTGTCTGGTGTTTATGGGCAACGATTTGGGACATATGTATGGGTGTAAAGGAGGTGGAATGAGATGCCGAATGCACAAATTTTGGCAGAAAAGCAACAATTCGTAAGCGAAATCGCACAAAAATTGCAAACGAGTACGTGTACGATCGTCGCAGACTACCGAGGACTCACCGTTGCCCAATTGACAGAATTACGCGGACAATTGCGGGAAGTGCATGTTGAATTGCACGTCGTAAAAAACTCGCTCGTACGGAGGGCGGTCACAAACAGTCCGTTTGCTGCACTCGAGCGCGTCCTCGTAGGACCATCGATCGTCGCATTTGGCGCAGATGCGATCGCGCCTGCGAAAACGTTGCTCGCATTTGCTAAGCGGAATGACAAGCTCAAAATTAAGGGGGGCATCGTCGAAGGACGTGTCGTCGATGATGCGCAAATTAAGGCGCTCGCAGATTTGCCTTCACGCGAAGGATTGTTGTCGATGTTGCTGAGCGTTCTTCAAGCACCTATGCGCAATTTTGCGCTCGCCGTAAAGGCGGTTGCAGAGAAAAAAGAGCAACAATAATCGGACGATGGGTACATCATTTGGCAACGAATAATGTGTGATCATATAAAAGTGCAAAAAATATGGAGGGGTACACATGACAAAGGAACAAATCGTCGAGGCGATCAAAGGATTTACGATACTCGAACTCAATGACTTAGTAAAAGCGATCGAAGAAGAGTTTGGGGTAACGGCAGCGGCACCGATGGCGTTTGCCGGCGCGGCAGCTGCGGTAGAGGAAGTCGTAGAGCAAACAGAGTTTGATGTGATTTTGACGAGCGCGGGCGCATCGAAAATTAATGTAATCAAAATCGTTCGTGAAATTACAGGTTTGGGGTTGAAAGAAGCAAAGGATGTCGTAGACAATGCACCAAAAGCGTTGAAAGAAAAAATTTCAAAAGAAGATGCAGAAAAAATCAAAGCACAGCTTGAAGCAGCCGGCGCATCGGTAGAAGTGAAATAATGCAACAATCATGACGGATCATTATTATTCTGCTCATCCGCGCAGTGAGGCACACGAGCGGATCGTGTATGCGTCGCTGCGCGGGAGGGCATTGTCTTTGTATACGGATGCGGGTGTATTTTCCAAAAGTGATGTGGATCGGGGTACGCAATTGCTCGTAGAAACGGTTGCTGTTTGTGCGGCCGATCGTGTTCTTGATG
>JAGWXQ010000187.1 GCA_018969805.1 Paenibacillaceae bacterium
CGTTTGCTGTGACGGTCGCTCTAGGTGCATTGTGCGTGCGAAGTGGCGTTCGCCCACAATGGATCGTCGCATGGACGTTGTGTACGCTCATTCAAACAGGCTTTCTCATCGATGCATTGGACATCGCTTTTTCCTATATTTTTGTTGCCTTGATTTTATTGTACACGTTTGTGTCCATGACACCGGATCGTGTCGCGCCGTGGATCAAAAACCCGGTGTTGTGTATCGCGTACTTTTTTTGTGCTATTTTCATACCGGGATGGTCTCGGATCAATGAATTATCTGATTCATTTCTTACCCATTTTGTGCTCATTGGCGTGTGGGGGGCTGCGCTCGCGTTGCATTTTTGGCTTACGCATGTGGGCCGCGCACGAACGGACGGAAGTGCTTTTGTGCTTTTTTTTCCGTTCGATGCAGTCATCAGTTTGATTCCGCGTTCTTTTCTTTCGGATGAATCCATTACCCCAATACAACAAATTGTTGTATTTTCTATGTTGCTTATTTTCGGATTGCATATTCTTATTCGCGGAGCAAAAATGGCATCACGTACACATTATCATTGGGGAACAGCATTGTGTCTTATCGCCCTAACAATTGGATTTTTGTCATTTTCATTTTCTGTTAACAATTTTACTTTGCGCTCGATCTTATTCCTTTCTTTCGGTGTACTTATTTTGATTCTCGCACTTTTTCTGCGTCGCAAAAGTGAACAATTCATGTCCAATCAACAAAAAAACATGCCACAGAAAATCGGATGATGGCCGCTGTGTCCCTATCGGGCTTATGCTCGGCACTGTGTTGTGTGCCGAGCAACATTGCGGATATCGCCAACCGATTGTCGATAAATACAGCCCCTCGCATTCATATCATAAAAGGAGTTGACGCACCGTGATGAGTCGATTGAGAAACCCACTGATCCTTATGTTGATTGCCTGTTTTTGTACGATCCCTTTTTCTACCTCGGCAAACGCCCCAAGCAACAAAGTACGTATCTCACTATACGGTCAACCGCTCTCCATCACGCCAAAAATTGTCCGTGGTACCGTCACCGTCCCGCTTGCCGCTCTGACCCGTGCGCTCGGCGCACAAGCCACATACGACAAGCAGGCAATCACGATTACACAAGGAAAGGAGAACGCGCGACTAACGATCGGCGCACCGTCGTACACCGCCTTTGATGGCCGCACCGCAACAATGGCAGTCGCGCCGTCGCTGCAGCAAGGCACCACATACGTTCCCTTGCGAGCGATCACAGAAATGTTTGGTCTCGTAGTGACGTGGGATGCGTACACCCAGACGATCCATATAAAAAAACCGCTCCAACTTCCGACGATCAAAAACGAACAACAACTTGCCGAAATGATTGAAAACAGCCGTTTGCACGCTGCAACGTCCATGCGCACCCCACGTGTCGGTATCACGATGGAAAAGTCTGAAGCACCAGCAGCGCCTGCTGCAAGCGCATCCGATGGTGCGTTCACACCGACGAATGTCCAAGTCGCAGGAGTAGATGAAGCAGATTGGGCGAAAACAAACGGAACAATTCTCGCCCAATTGAGTGGTGCGCGCGTCATCGTGTCCGATGTGACGAACGCATCCGCACCGTCACTCATCACAACACTGGATTTCTCCAATGAATCGTTTGTCCCTCTCGACTTGTACGTAGACGAAAAACGACTCGTCGTCATTGGACAAGCAAGCGATCCGATCATGATGCGCGGTCCACTGCCCATGAGTGATCGCACTCCCAACGCGAAAATTGCAGCGATCATGCCCCAACCGCCGACAAAGGAAACCGTAAAAACTTATGTGTACGCGATTTCTGCAGGCAAAAATCTCACACGCGTCCGGGAAACGGAACAAGAAGGCACCTATGTCACTTCCCGAAAAATACAAGACGTCTTGTACACCATCACAAACAAATACGCATACGTCTCATTGCCCCGCATATGGTGCGACGATTGCGAACGCGCGCCAAACGACACCCCTATCGCTTCTTCATACGAACCGTCGTATTCCGACCAAGTACTCGGTGAACGACCGATCACAATTCCATTGCCCAAGATCGAATTTTTTCCCAAAAGTATGGATACGAACGTACTGCTCATCGGCGCACTCGATATGAATACGTCCGATCCAATCGAAGTACGTGCGTATTTTGGTTCTGGTCAAACGGTATATGCTTCTCAAAAACATGTGTACGTCGCGACTGCGGTCACCGAAGCAGCATCGTCCGCTAAAGCACCAGAAACACACACACACGTACACAAGTTTCGCCTGGACGGCACACGCATCGTGTACATTGGCCAAGCAACCGTTCCGGGAACAGTCATCAATCAGTTTGCAATCGATGAGTACGAAGGATATTTACGCATCGCGACAACGGTCGGTGACCCATGGAGCACGAGTAGCTCCACAAACCACTTGTTCATCATCGATGAATCATTGCGCACAATCGGAAAAATCGACGGTCTGGCTCCCGGTGAACGCATCTATTCTGTCCGCTTTATGGGCACGCGCGCGTATATGGTGACGTTTCGTACCGTCGATCCCCTCTTCGTGCTCGACATCCACGAACCAAACAATCCACGCGTACTCGGTGTCTTAAAAATTCCAGGATACAGCGATTACCTCCA
>JAGWXQ010000188.1 GCA_018969805.1 Paenibacillaceae bacterium
CCCCACGATCGCCAGTGCGGCCTCTCCCCCGATGACGAAAGACGTGCCATCCCACACCACACCACAAAGCGCTCCAAGTACGAGCACGAAGGCAAACACACTGCTGGGCACACCCGACAAATGCGCAAGGCGTGGGACGACGTCGAGAACGATCAATACCGCGACAAAGCCCATTCCTACGGCGATGCCCCCTGCCATGCATATAACGATCGCAAGTACGATCATTTGCGCGCCACAGATGTGATGTGCTGCAATACTTTTTGTTCGTACGCATGCATCTCTACATCCAGCGGACTCGGATGCAGCGGATGCGTCGTCCAGGGAACGCGGTAAAAAAAACCGATCATTCCTACGCCGATGCCGATCGCATACGCGACGTGCAGCACCGTACGCCCACGTGCATCTCCGGTCAGCAGCTGGGCAAGACGCACGTGCACGTCTGCCATCGCCACTTCCGTGTGAAAATGCACCATCGTCAACGCTGCGCCAAAAAACAAAAACACCGCCGCACACACCCCCGTGATGCGCACAAGCCACGGTCGACGCGCGTTTTCCCAGACGACGACCGTCGCAGGCACTCCGATCGGCACGATGTCTTCCGTCATCCCCGCCGTACGCAGCCAGCTGATGACACGATCAAGCGCGATGACTTCTATTGGCGCACGCTGCTGGATCGGCAATTGCATCGACGTCCACCGATGCATCGCCACTTCATCGCCACCGTACACGTGCACGATGTGCCCAAGCGTAAGCGGTGCGCGCGCCGTGACACGCGGACGCATTTGGACGTACATTATCCCGACTCCTTTCCGTCTTGCACGTCAGGATGCATCGCGCACTGCTGCCTCATATGATGCAGTATTTTTTTCTCTAGTCGGGATACTTGTACTTGGGATATTCCGAGTCTCTTTGCGACTTGTGCTTGGGTTAGGTCATGAAAATACCGCAACGTTACCAGTAGTTTTTCTCTTTCGTTCAACGTATTCATCGCTTCTTGCAGCGCAAACTTTTCAAACCAATCGCCGTCGTCGTCTGCGAGCTGGTCGATGAGCAGTATCGGATCACCGTCGTTTTCAAAAACGGTCTCGTCAATCGATGCGGTCGCTCGCGTCGCATCTAACGCAACGATGACATCGGCGACATCGACACCTACGGCGTGTGCAAGCTGCTGCACCGTAGGCGACGTCCCATGCACACCCATCCACTGCTCTTTAGCCCGCCGCAGCTTGTTGGAGAGCTCTTTGAGCGAACGCGACACTTTCACGGTACCGTCGTCGCGCAAAAAACGCTGCATCTCCCCGATAATCATCGGCACGGCGTACGTCGAAAATTTGACATCGTACGAAAAATCGAATTTGTCGATCGCCTTCATCAACCCGATACATCCGATTTGGAATAAGTCGTCCGGCTCGTATCCGCGATGCGCAAACCGCTGCACGACAGACCATACGAGACGTACGTTTGCATGCACAATGTGGTCGCGGGCACTTTTGTTTCCTTGCTGGCTCATGCGCAGCAGCCGTTTTATGGATGCGTCGTCGAGCGATTCAGAAGGTTGTGCACGCTGCGCCTTCGCGCGCATCACGACACCATGACCGGGGCGATGCGCTTGCACAGCTCAATGCGCGTACCACGACCGGGCGCAGAATCCACTTCGATCGCATCGCACAGCTGCTCCATGATCGTAAATCCGATGCCTGATCGCTCTAAATCCGGCTTCGACGTGTACAGCGGCGTGCGGGCAAGTGCCACATCTTCCATACCGACCCCAAAATCAATAATGCTCACATGCAATGATCCGTCCTGGATGCGCCCGTATATCGTGACCGTGCCGTCCGTCCGATCTTGATACCCATGAATGATGGCGTTTGTGACGGCCTCGGATATGACCGTCTGAATTTCTCGTATTTCTTCGACCGTCGGATCGAGCTGTGCGGCAAATGCGGATACGGCAACACGCGCAAACGACTCATTTTCTGATCGGCTCGCAAACGAGAGTGTGAACGTATTCATTGCAGCACCCCCACATGCTGCATCGCTTCACCTTCGTCTTTGACCAACGTCGCAATTTTAAACAGTCCCGCGAGCTCCATCAGGCGATGCACCGTCTCATTTGCATTGCAAATGAGCAGCTTGCCCTGACGCGGGATGATTTGTTTGTATCGCCCAAGAATGACCCCAATGCCCGAACTGTCCATAAATGTAAGCTGCGCACAGTTGAGCACGATGTGGCGAACGTGTGGAGCGGACAGCGACGACTCCATGTGGGTGCGCACCGTGTCCGCCTGATGATGGTCGAGCTCTCCACACAGCCGGACGATGAGCGTGTCGCCTGTGTGCTCGATGGCGATATCGATCATCTTCATGTTTGTTTCCCCCTTATTTCTTAAAATTCACGAACTTGTAATTCGTCAGTTTATAAGCGTATTCCTCCTATTCGACAAAACGTTACACATAGTGGTATAATCCGACAATGTTCGACACCATCCATAGACCCATCCCTTATTGAACACAGTGATCCAGAGTGCTTCCTTTTGCTTGATCGCAATTGTGAAACGGATCAATGGAGCGAAATACGGATGCGGTTTACTCAAACAACAAGCGGGGCACGTCGCGCCAAC
>JAGWXQ010000189.1 GCA_018969805.1 Paenibacillaceae bacterium
CATCGCTCCAATCGGATTGTTGCTGTGTGCGCTCGTGACGGTATTAACGACCATCGGGATTGTATTTACTTTGTTTTCTGATTCTTTTTCTTTTTTCCGTCAGGTGTCGTTGATGGAGTTTCTTTTTGGTACGAAATGGTCGCCGTTGATTGCGCCGTTTGCATACGGAGTGCTTCCGTTGCTCTTTGGGACGCTCATGATTACGGTCATCGGGTGCATCGTTGCAATCCCGATTGGACTTGCTGCGGCGATCTATTTAAGTGAGTACGCCCCGTCATCGCTGCGCCGCATCGTCAAACCAATCCTTGAGGTGTTGGCGGGCGTGCCGACGATCGTATACGGTTTTTTCGCCTTGTTTTTTGTGACACCTTTGCTGCAATCCATTTTTCCGAAGCTCGGGTTGTTTAACGCTCTGAGTGCGGGCATCGTCGTCGGGATTATGATCATTCCGATCGTCGCATCCTTAAGTGAGGATGCGATGCGGGCGGTGCCGATCGCGTTACGCGACGGTGCGTATGCACTGGGCGCGACGAAGCTCGAAGTGTCGTTGCGCGTTGTATTGCCGGCTGCTCTCTCTGGTGTCGTATCGTCTTTTGTCCTTGCAGGATCGCGGGCGATTGGTGAGACGATGATCGTCACCGTCGCTGCGGGGGCGACCCCGCGCCTGACGACGAGTCCGTTTGACAGCATCCAGACAATGACCGCCTACATCGTCCAAGTGAGTCTTGGCGATACGCCACACGGTTCGATTGCGTATGGTTCGATTTTTGCGATCGGACTGACGCTTTTTGTCATTACGTTTTCCCTAAATATGATCGCGCTGTATGTTGCACGTCGATTTCGGGAGGTGTACTAGATGTTTGTTCGTGGTCATGCCGTGCCATCTTCTGCGCACACCCAAGTGACCGTGCGCCGCACGATCAATATGATGATGCATATCCTGTTTTTTTTGGCGACGTGTATCGGCATCGTCGCACTGATGGCCTTGATCGCCAACGTCTTATACGAAGGAATCGGGATGTTGCGTCCTGAGTTGTTTGAAAATTTTGCCTCTCGCCGTCCGCTTGAAGCTGGACTCAAAGCCGCCATCGTCGGAACTGCACTCATGGTCCTCATATTGTTGCCCATCGCATTTGTGTTCGGTGTCGGAACGGCAATTTTTTTGGAAGAATATGCACCACGACACTGGGTGACGCGGCTCATCCAAATCAACATCTCGACGCTTGCGGGCGTGCCCTCGATCGTATATGGGATTTTGGGACTTGCTTTGTTTGTCAACGGCCTTGATCTTGGGCGCAGTTTGCTCGCGGGCAGCTTGACGATGACGTTGCTCGTGCTCCCGATCATTATCGTATCGGCGCAAGAAGCAATACGTGCCGTTCCAAACAGCCGACGCGATGCCTCCTATGCGCTGGGCGCAACAAAGTGGCAAACGGTGTCGCGGGCAGTACTTCCGTCCGCTTTGCCCGGTATATTGACCGGAATCATCTTGGCTGTTTCGCGCGCCATCGGCGAGACGGCACCGCTCATTATGGTTGGAGCGCTTACATTTATCGCCTTCTTGCCCAGCTCATTGCTCGACCAATTTACCGTCCTTCCTATTCAAATATACAATTGGATTTCACGTCCACAAATTGCGTTTCACGAACTTGCAGCAGCCGGAATTATTGTGTTGCTCGTATTGTTGCTCTCGCTCAACATTTCCGCAGTGGCCATCCGTAATTCGTTTTACAAAAAATAAGGAGTGATCTGATGAGCCCGATCGCTGCACCTCCAAAGAGCACACACGAACAACCACTCATTCCCCCACTGCAAGAACTGCCACTCGTCCCACGTCAAAGAGAGGGAGATTCTATGCGCACACACGCCTCATTGGTGCAATCCCATACGCTGATCGAGATGCGCGATGTCAGTGTGCACTATGGTTCATACCCCGCACTACGAAACGTCCATATGGACGTTCGTGAAAAAACGATTACGGCGTTTATTGGACCGTCTGGATGTGGGAAATCGACGTTGTTGCGTACGATCAATCGAATGAACGACCGCATTGCGGGGGTGCGCATTACCGGTGCGTTGTCGATTTCGGGTGTAGACATTTATCAAAGCGACATCGACGTAGAAATTTTGCGCAAAAAAGTCGGGATGGTATTTCAGCAACCCAATCCGTTTCCAAAGTCGATTTTTGACAACGTCGCGTTTGGTCCGCGGTTGCACGGCATGCGCAGCAAAGCCGCACTCAACGACATCGTCGAACGCAGCTTACGCGATGCCGCACTTTGGGACGAAGTAAAAGATGCACTAAAGCGTTCTGCTCTGAGCTTATCTGGGGGGCAACAACAACGGTTGTGCATTGCACGCGCACTCGCCGTCAATCCGGATGTGCTGTTGATGGATGAAGCGACTTCTGCACTCGATCCCATATCGACGCTCAAAATTGAAGAGCTTGCCAAATCATTGAGCCAGACGTACACGATCGTCATGGTCACGCACAACATGCAACAAGCCGCGCGCGTTTCCGATTTCACTGGCTTTTTTTTGAACGGCGAATTGATCGAATTCCAAGATTCCCGTACGATGTTTTCGACTCCAAAAGA
>JAGWXQ010000190.1 GCA_018969805.1 Paenibacillaceae bacterium
CCTTCCAATCCTTCGGCGCGTCTGTGATGATGCCGTACTGCATCGCTGGATGTAGTATGCATGAAGTTGACCTACAGAGAGGAGCAACGGCATGATGAAATCCAAGAGGACGGCCATTCGCTTGAGGGTGTTGGCGGATTTGCAGCGGGTGATGGATGAAGGCAAGAAACGCATGATGATTCCCATCGACGTTGAAACGGAAGATCCAGAAAAGTTTTTTGCTCTGGAGTATTTGGCAGAAAAGAAGTACGTGTATTTTAAACAAGCGTCTTCCGAACACTATGTTGCAAAAATTACTCCGACGGGCAAAGCGTTTTTGGATGAATTCCCTGCGTTTGCACCGACTCCGGTCGCTATCGCAAAATAGGACGACGCATGGCGAACAAGTGTTGTAGGAAGCGCAGCACTTGTTTTTTGCGCTGTGCACGATCAATAAAAAGGGGACATAGCGATGGATTCCATATTTGAGAAATACCCTTTTTTACGAAATACGTATCGAGGCAAGATGTTGCCCTATTCTGTGTGGTGGGCTATTGAAGAGAAGCGAGATGCACAATTGAAGGAAGAGAGCGAAAAAGGATGCATTGAAGCGACGACCAAACTGTGCGCATCCAACGTATTAGAATTGAAAAAAAAGGCCAGACGATCGAACAAATCGCACAGACGCTGAAAATCGACGAGCGGGCAGTCCGTGTGATCATGATGCGCGGACGCCTTATAAAAAGTGACTTTTTTTGATCGATCATGCGCTGAGATGCCAGTACGGCAACCGGAACATTAGATAAGGAACAGCGTGAAAAATGGGAACATTGAGCGGGATGTGACGTAGGTCGTGTACCGAGCGAACGAAGCCGTTCCCGCCGCGGGACGATGCCGAGTCGGAACATCGACCTTGTTGAAAAACGCCGATCCGCAGCGACACGCTTTTTGTGCGCGGGATTACCAAAGTTATTGCTTTATTGGGACGAGACGAGGACGCGATCTGATGATGGTACACCATGATGTACGATACCCGATCGAGATTAAAACAATCGATGCGACAAAAATTGAACGCCGTAGGACGTGTTGCGGTGATGGACCACACAGACAAGCATACCGCAACCGAATGGTCTGCGTCGTTTTCGCATTGTTGCCTCGAAACTACGACAATGCGGTATTCGTGCAGTTAGTGTAGCCACACACCAAGAGCGACGAGGCGTGTTCCTGTTGCAATACGTTTGGATGTACATAGTAAGGGAGGGATGTGGTTGGTCGCAGCGCAAAACAGGAAAAAAGGGTGTTTTACGCTGAAAAAAATGATCTTGAAAAAAACGGGTGAAATGAAGCGTGCTTTGGGAATAAAATTTCATCAAAAGAAACATGGCAGTTTTTTCATACACATGGTGTACATATTTCCAATGAAGTCAATATGGAAAAAAATACCTGATCAGTCGATGTTGTTCTATTGCCTTGATGTGCGCATCCCGGATTTTCTATTATTTCTAGAGGAAAAATTAGCCAGCTATTGCACCGAATCGACGATTGCTAAAAAGCAGCGATATTGAATCAGATGAGCAGGGGAATCCTAAAGAGGAACAATATTCCTTCAAAATACCCCAAAGTTTTGCCGATCCAACCAATGCTCCTTCATGCAACGCGCGATCGGCCTCATTTGCTTCTGCATCATGGAGTTTGGTACACTGGATACAATGCAAACATGGTGCGCATGCATCTCGATTGCTGTATTGTTGGGATGGCTATCGACCCAAAGTTGCTGTGCGTGTGCAGGAGTGTTGGGCATGCGTGTGGGCAATACGTTATTTTGGCACACAAAAGGGGCACAGTGGGTATGCCATGGGCAATCGCACTTTTGATTGTAGGCATCGATCAATGGAGCAAGTGGCTTGTCGTGACACACATGGAAGTCGGGGCGCGCATCCCTGTGTGGGGGACATTTTTTTCAATCACATCGCACCGCAATACGGGCGCGGCGTGGGGCATGTTCTCGGGGGCGACCCCTGTGCTTGCGGCCATATCCGTCTGTGTTGCGGTCATTGTCGCGGTCATGATCGTGCGGGCGCGGCATGCGGGGACGGCGATGATCCTTGCGTGTATTCTTGGAGGTGGTGTCGGCAATGCGATCGATCGCATCGTGCGTGGAGAAGTCGTTGATTTTTTCCATGTCGTGTTTTCGATCGGTACGTGGCGCTATGCGTACCCGATATTTAATGTTGCGGATATGGCGATCGTCTGTGGGGTCTTGTTGTACGCTGTGCGTGCGCTGATCACAGATGTGCGCGCGAAAAGACGCGTATGATTGCGCTGACGGTCATGGAGCACGAGGCAGATGTGCGGTTGGATGTATGGCTTGCGGCACAGAGCGGTGTCGCGCGCGCCCAGTGGCAGCAGTGGATTCGTTCAGGTCGTGTGCGCATTGATGGGGCACCGGTGCGCAAATCTGCACTGCGTGTGCGCGAAGGCATGCACATCGTCAGTGACGTACCGCACAGCCCGGCACCGACGTTGGAGCCGGAGCGCATCGCGCTTGATATCGTATACGAAGATGACGATGTGCTCGTCGTCAACAAACCGCGGGGGATGGTCGTGCATCC
>JAGWXQ010000191.1 GCA_018969805.1 Paenibacillaceae bacterium
TGTGTGATCAGGACAGCGAACCAAAAAGCACGATCGCGGTGTCCAAAAAAGGGAAACGCGTGCGGACGGTGCAAGCCGAACAGACATCGCTCGAATCGTTGCCACCCGTCGGCAGTGTTGTTGTGGTGCAGGCGTGCATCGTCCAATGCGATGTGCGGACGTTGCGCAATGGAAACGTACTCGTCCAATGGCTGCTGGCCGATGGGAACAACGGTGTATATGCAAAACTGTTTCCCAAATCGGACGAGACTCGGGACGCAGCGACGCAGTGGGCCGTCGGGCAATGGGTGCGTGTGCGGGGAAAAGTCGAGCGCGATGCGTACATGACGCCTGCGGAAACAGTGATTGTGGTGTCCGATGTAATAGGGGCCGACGATCCGACGGTACGCACCGATGATGCACCCAAAAAACGCATTGAGTTTCACGTCCATACGACGATGAGCACGATGGATGCCGTGAGCAGTGCAACCGACTACGTCCGCGCAGCAGCGGCATTCGGACATGCCGCCATCGGCATTACAGACCATGCTGCAGTTCAATCGTTTCCTGAGGCGGCGGCTGCTGCCAAAAAGTACGGTGTGACGTTGTTGTATGGTGTCGAAGCAAATGTCATCGACGATGAACAGGACATCGTGTTGCGGGCGGATGATCGACTCGTTCATGAACGGGTGTTTGTCGTTTGCGACGTTGAGACGACGGGATTGTCTACGACACACGATACGATCATTGAGATTGCGGCAGTCAAGGTGCGCGGTGGCCAAGAAGTCGATGTCTTTTCTTCGTTTGTGCGACCACCGATACCGATTCCGGCACACATTACATCGTTGACCGGCATTACCGACGAAATGGTGCGCGACGCGCCCCAATGTCACGAAGTGCTCAACCAATTTTTCACGTGGTGCGAAGACGATGCGGTGATCGTGGCGCACAACGCACGGTTTGATGTCGGTTTTTTGGAAGCGGCACACCGTCCACTGCAGCACGCCGTTTTGGACACACTCGATCTTGCGCGCTCTTTATTTCCAAACATAAAAAACTATCGCCTGAATACGTTGGCGGAAAAATGGAACGTCCCGCTGGACAACCACCACCGCGCCCTCGATGATACGAAGGCACTGGCCCGCATATTGATGCACATGATCGCTGTTTTGCCTGCGCAAGCGACGTTGCGGGACATCAATGCACTGCCCCGCAACATGCACAAAATGCGTCCGTTTCATTGCACAGTGTACGCGCGCAATGCGCTCGGGAAACGACAGCTGTATGCGCTCGTTTCCGAATCCCATACGACGCATGTGGCACGCGTCCCGATGATCCCCAAGTCGTGGCTGCGAACGCATCGCGAACACCTGATCGTTTGTTCGGGATGTGAAAAAGGGGAACTGTTTGAACGTGCGCTCAATTCCTCGCGTGCAGAAGCAGAACACGTTGCGGAATTTTATGATGTGCTGGAAATACAGCCTGTTGATATGTACGCGCATTTGCTGGACAAACAACTCGTGCGCGACCGTGCACACATCGAGCAGGCACTGCGCACGATTGTCGATATCGGAAAAAAGGTGGGCAAACCCGTCATTGCAACAGGAAATGCCCATTACGTGCATGCACATCAGCGGTTGTGCCGGGACATTCTCGTGCAAGGCATTACTGGATTTCATCCGCTCAAAGAGCAGACGTTGCCACTTGCGCATTTTCGCACAACCGAAGAAATGTTGGAGGCGTTTTCGTTTTTGGACGAACATGAGGCCGTCGAAGTCGTCATTGAGGCACCGCATCGCGTGTTGGAACTGTTTGCTCCGTTTGATTTGTTCCACAAAAAACTGTTTGCCCCACACATTGACGGCGCGGAAACAGAACTTGAGACGCGTTGCATGGCAATGGCCAAAGCGACATACGGCGATCCTTTGCCCGAAATCGTTCGGTTGCGTTTGGAAAAAGAGCTCAAGCCAATTATTGAGTACGGGTTTTCTGCAAATTATTTGATTTCCGAACGGCTTGTGCGAAAATCTAACGAAGACGGCTATTTGGTCGGATCGCGCGGCTCCGTCGGCTCGTCGTTTGTGGCGACGCTGCTCGGCATCTCTGAAGTGAACCCACTCCCCCCACATTATGTATGCCCGTCGTGCACATACAGCGAATGGGACTTGGACGTTCGTTCCGGATACGACGCGCCGACCAAATCGTGTCCCGTCTGCGCATCACACTTGCGCGGAGAAGGACAAGACATTCCGTTTGAGACGTTCCTCGGTTTCCAAGGGGACAAAGTACCGGACATCGATTTGAATTTTTCTGGGGAATACCAAGCGACGGCACATGCGTACACGAAACAATTGTTTGGAGAAAAAAACGTGTTTCGTGCAGGGACGATCGGTACAGTCGCCGAACGAACGGCGATTGGATTTGTGAAAAAATACGCCGAAGAAAGAGCGATGTCTTGGAGTCAGGCGACGATGATGGTGCTGGCACTCGGATGCACGGGTGCACGGCGTTCGACCGGACAGCATCCTGGGGGCATTATCGTTATCCCCAATGATTTTGATATTCATGAAATTACGCCGTACCAGTATCCGGCAG
>JAGWXQ010000192.1 GCA_018969805.1 Paenibacillaceae bacterium
TGAGATGTTTATGGGACCACTCGAACAGACGAAGCCGTGGAATACACACGGTGTCGAGGGCGTGCACCGGTTTTTGCACCGCGTGTGGCGTCTGTGCATCGATGAGCACGGCGACGTACATCCGCGCATTACGGACGACGATACGCCGTTTCGCGCGACGTGGCACAAGATGATCGCCAAAGTGACAGAAGATATCGAGGCGTTGCGTCTGAATACGGCCATTTCACAGATGATGATCTTTGTCAATGAAGCGTACAAACAACCGACAGTGCCACGCAATGCGATCCACGATTTTGTGCTGTTGCTCGCACCGTTTGCACCACACATCGCAGAAGAACTGTGGCAAAAGCTCGGGCATACGCAATCGCTTACGTATGCACCGTGGCCGACCGCAGACGCGCGTGCACTCGTCGTAGATGAAGTCGAAATCGCGGTGCAAATCCTTGGAAAGCGTGTCGTTCGTATCCACGTACCGTCCGATGCAACCGAGGACACGGTGCAGCACATGGCACTTGCACAGCAAGAAGTCGTAGATGCATTAGCGGGGCGAACGGTTCAGAAGGTGATCGTCGCCAAAGGCAGGCTCGTCAACATCGTCGTATAATTCGGACAGTGCGTGCCCCAGATGCATGCACTCGCGGGCATATGCGGCATCGGTGCGCGTGAGCACGTCGTTCCACATCGGGGGGGCGATCGCATCGAGGACGGCAGTGCCTAAAGCGGTAAGCCCTCCGGGTACGCTGACGCTCTGGCGTACGTCGGTCGGTGTGCGTCCCGCGCATAAGAGCTGGCCTGTGCCCCGCACCATAAGCGAGGCGAGCGTACGCGCTGTCGCATGGCTCATGCCCGTGCGGGTGTGGGCAGCATCGACGAGTGCATCGATGAGTGTCGCGACGTACGCAGGACCGCAACTTGCGATGTCGGCAGCGATGCGCACGTGTGCAGGACTGATCGGGACGGGTGTTCCGAGCGACCGCAGCAAGGTGTCGAGTGCGTCGCGGTCTGCCTCGTCGAGGCGTGATCCGTATGCGACGAGCACGGCACCTTCGTGCATGTGGTTTGTGATGCTCGGTATCGCTTGGGCGACTTTGCACGGCAAGCACTGCTCAAGCTGTGCGATCGTGATCGGACTGGTAACGAGCAATACGATGTGATCAGGACGTACGATCGGGCGCAATGCGCGCAGGACATCGGGATAGTCGCGGGGCTTGACGCACAGACAGATGAGGGAACTGTGCGAGACGAGGGCATCGATGGATGGTTCGATGACGATGTGGGGGTGTTGTTTTGCCCAATCGTCGATGCGTGCGCGTGTGCGCGTGTACATGTGGTGGGCATGCCACGTCGATGCGAGCAGTTGCCCGATGACACCTCCACCGATCATTCCAATGCGCATCGTTTTGCTCCTTTGATCTCGAGTAGGTACACATGCGTTGTATCAGTGGAGGGATACGGATGATGACGAACCGATCGGTGGTCTTGTGGCGCATCGGGGCAGTGCTCGTCGCCCTTGGCGCGGTACTGGCAATCACACTGCCCTCGACTCCTGAGACACCGTACCGCACAGCAAACGATGAAATCGCCGCCTGGCTTGCCACTGTGGCTGACAAACCAGCACCACAAGCACCACAAGAACGACCAAAGACGAGCGCGCTTTTGTCGATCAACGAAGCGACCGTACAACAGTGGGAGGGACTCCCCGGCATCGGACCATCGAAGGCGAAAGCGATCGTGGCGCATCGTGAGGCGCATGGTCCGTTTCGTACGGTACGGGACTTGCTTGCGGTGCGGG
This sequence comes from Paenibacillaceae bacterium, assembly GCA_018969805.1. GTDB lineage: Bacteria > Bacillota > Bacilli > Paenibacillales > YIM-B00363 > REEB470. Next base: position 1,793 of record JAGWXQ010000192.1, read on the forward strand.
GCATTGGCGAAGCGACGTTGGAAAAAATTGCCCCGTTGTTGACAATACCGTAATGTATGCACGGTGTGTGTGGCTCGTGCCCGTCTTCATGTGCATTCCTTGTGGGAATACAAGATGATTTGGACAACGGGTCGGTTGGGAAAAGGTGTTTTCGTTTCTTGTATTTGCATATCAGATGCGCATATGTAAGGAGTGCGGCGTGCGAAAAGATTGGGATACGTATTTTTTGGACATCGCCTTTATGGCGTCTACGCGCGCACGCTGTCCTCGAAGACGCGTCGGTGCGGTGCTCGTCAAGGACAAAAAATTGCTTGGCACGGCGTACAACGGTGCACCGATGGGATCACCAGACTGCGCGGAAGCCGGGTGCTTGATTTCTGAGGAAGTGGACGTATTGCCCCGGGAGCTTGGTGTCGTGCGCAAGCAGCGGTGCATACGCACGATCCATGCGGAGCAAAACTTGTTGCTCTTTACCGATGTGCATGATCGCTCTGAAGCGACGGTGTACGTGACCGATCAGCCGTGCTGGACGTGTGCCAATATGCTTGCAAATAGCGGCATCCGTGAAATCGTATACCATCGCGCGTATCCGAAAGATGCGGATCATGTCGTCCACCTCATGCATACGCTGGGCATCGTCTTGCGCCAAATCGATGGCTATGCGCCCCCCGTGGGCATTGGGTAGGATGGGTGGACCATCGGTATGACGGCTGCGCATCTGTATTGCAGGGGCATATACTTTGTAAAAAAATGATTGTTTGATCGAGCAAAAATCCACCCT
>JAGWXQ010000193.1 GCA_018969805.1 Paenibacillaceae bacterium
TTAAGCCCAACGTCGATTTTTATTCGGCATCTGTGTATACGGCTTTGGCCATACCGCGGGATTTGTTTACGCCTTTGTTTGCCATGTCGCGCGTCTGTGGATGGACAGCGCACATTATTGAGCAGTATGCGGACAATCGCTTGATTCGTCCACGCGCGGAGTACGTCGGCGATCGCGATATGCACTATCCTACGCCCAGTTCGCTTGTATAGCATCGATTCGGTACGTTTAGGAGGTGATGAATCCATGAAGACACAAGAACATGCCGGGGAGCGCATACGCATCGGGTCGGATGGGCGGCTCGTCGTACCGACGCACCCCATTATTCCGTTTATCGAAGGGGACGGGATCGGACCAGACATTTGGGCGGCATCGCAGCGCATCGTCGATGCGGCCGTAGACAAAGCCTACGGCGGTGCGCGCCGCATCGTGTGGATGGAAGTGTTGGCGGGGCAAAAAGCGTATGACACCGTTGCATCGTGGTTGCCTTCACAAACGTTGGATACCATCCGTGGCCATCTCGTCGCGATCAAGGGACCGCTGACGACACCGGTTGGCGGGGGCATTCGTTCGCTCAATGTCGCGTTGCGGCAGGAGCTGGATTTGTATGTCTGTTTGCGTCCGGTACGGTATTTTTCTGGTGTCCCTTCGCCTGTGAAGCATCCGGGTCGGGTTGATATGGTCATATTCCGTGAAAATACCGAAGACATTTATGCGGGCATTGAGTATCAGGCGGGCAGTGCGGAAGCGCAGAAGTTGATACGGTTTTTGCAAGAGGAACTGGGTGTGACGAAAATTCGCTTTCCGCACACATCGGGATTGGGCATTAAGCCGGTATCAGAAGAAGGGTCGAAGCGGCTCGTGCGTGCGGCGATTACGTATGCGATTGCGCATCGGCGTGGCAGTGTGACGATCGTGCACAAAGGAAACATTATGAAATATACCGAAGGTGCGTTTAAGCAATGGGGGTACGCACTGGCGGAGGAAGAATTTGCATCCGAGACGTTTTCCTGGGCGCAATACGATCGCATCAAAGACGTGCAAGGGACACAAGCGGCCGATGAAGCGATGGAGCGTGCAAAGCAGGAAGGGAAAGTACTGATTAGAGATTGTATAGCGGACATTGCATTGCAGCAAGTGTTGACGCGGCCGACGGATTTTGATGTCATTGCGACGCTCAATCTCAACGGCGACTACTTGTCGGATGCGCTTGCGGCGCAAGTCGGGGGCATCGGCATCGCGCCTGGGGCAAACATCAACTACGTAAGCGGACATGCCATTTTTGAGGCGACGCATGGTACTGCTCCAAAGTATGCCGGACGCGACGTCGTCAATCCTGGGTCGGTGACGTTGTCTGCGGTCATGATGTTGGAGTACATCGGGTGGAATGAGGCGGCGGAGCTCATTACGCACAGCCTCGAGGAGACGATCGCGACGAAAGTCGTCACGTACGATTTTGCGCGGTTGATGGACGGCGCGACGGAAGTAAAAACATCAGTATTTGCTCAGCATGTCATCGCACATATGGATGCGTGCTGGAATGCAATGAGAGGGGTGTGACGCACGTATGGCAATGAAGCGGACGCGCATTACGGTCGTCGGAGCAGGATTTACCGGTGCGACGACGGCATTTTTGCTTGCACAAAAACAACTCGGGGATGTGTATTTGATCGACGTACCCGCACTGGAAAAGCCGACGCAAGGAAAAGCGCTCGATATGCTCGAAGCGTCTCCAATCCAACGTTTCGACAGCAACGTCGTCGGGGGCTCGTCGTACGAAATGGCGGCGGGATCGGACATTGTGATCATTACTGCGGGGATGGCGAGAAAGCCGGGCATGAGCCGGGACGATCTCGTGCATACGAATGCGGGCATCGTGCGCGCGGTATGTACGCGCATTCGCGAGACGAGTCCTGATGCGATCGTGCTCGTGCTGAGCAATCCAGTCGATGCGATGACGTACGTTGCGTTCAATACGCTGCAATTTCCGGCGCATCGGGTCATTGGACAGTCGGGTGTCCTTGATGCAGCGCGGTATCGGACGTTTATTGCGCAAGAGCTCGGCGTATCGATCGAAGATGTGCAGGGCATCGTGCTTGGTGGACATGGAGACGACATGGTGCCGCTCGTGCGCTATACGTCGGTCGGGGGTGTCCCGCTCGCGCAGCTGCTTCCGGAGCACCGCATCGAGGCGATCGTCGCCCGTACGCGTACGGGTGGAGGTGAAATTGTCCAGTTGCTCGGAAATGGCAGTGCGTACTATGCTCCGGCTGCATCGCTTGTAGAGATGACGGAGGCGATCGTCAAAGACAAGCGGCGGGTATTGCCAGCGATCGCACGGTTGAATGGGGAGTATGGCATGTCGGATGTGTTTATGGGCGTGCTTACGGTTCTGGGTGGTCGTGGGATCGAACGCATCGTCCCTTGTGCGTTGGAGGCATCGGAGCAGGCTGCACTGGAGAAGTCTGCGCAGTCGGTGCGTGCGGTCATGGCGGTCGTCGATGCTGCACCTGTGACGTAGGAGGGACACATATGGATTACAGCCTTGTTTA
>JAGWXQ010000008.1 GCA_018969805.1 Paenibacillaceae bacterium
TTCCTCTTTGGAACAAGGGGAGTCTCTCTCTTGGTTACAAATGCACAACAGCTTTTAATGATCCGAAATGCTTGAATGAGACGAACGCAACACTGAATTGGGATGTGTACAATAAAACAAAACTTACTTTGCAAGCGACAAGAACTGTTGACAGCGAAGGAAATATAAACCAATCTCTTGGAACAACCATTCGTATCAACACAAACTAATCGCACAGCACACCCTACGTACTTTGGGGTGTGTTTTTTGTGTGGTGTCAATTTGCGCGTGGCAATTGTGCTGGTGTGTGCTGGGGTCGCTGTGTTATGATATGAAGTGTGGCATTTTGTGTGTCATGGGCGCAACCTTTTTCTGTGCTTTGCGTAAGAGGAAGGTGTGATCGTGCGCATGGGGAGGGGCGTGTACTGATGACGGATGCGCAGCTGATCCGCGAGATCAAAGATGGCGACGTACAGCTGTATGCGCACATTGTCGTGCGGTATGAGCGCAAAATTCGCGCCTTTGTTTTGCATATCATTAAGGCGACACCGATTGCCCATCTCGTGGACGACATTACGCAAGATGCGTTTTTCAGTGCATTTCATCACCTTGCGCATTTCCGAGAAGGAGAAGCGGCATTTTCGACGTGGCTGTATACGATTGCGCGCAATCGTGCGATTAGTGAATTGCGCAAGCGCGCGCTTGCCGATGTGTCGATCGACGATGAGCACGTCGATGCCCCAGTCAGTGCGGACTGGAGCTCTCCGGAGCATGTGGCGTTGCGCAAGGAAAAAATATCGCTCGTGCGCGAGGCGATTGCGCAGTTGCCTGAAAAGCAGCGTACGGCGCTCGTATTGCGGGAGTATGAAGGGTTAGACTATCAGGAAATTGCCAATGTACTTGCGACGACGGTATCTGCGGTCAAGTCGCTGCTGTTTCGCGCGCTGGCGACTGTGCGCCAGCGGCTCGGCCACTACGTCGGACACGTCGAGGAAGCGGGGGGATGAGTGCCATGTTCGATACCGAAGTAGGGAACGATGTCGATCGTGAAGACGACCGCCGTGCGGTTGCTATGGCATTTGCGGTGATGGACCGCATTTATGCGGCGCAGTCGTGGCGCAAGCCGATTGCCCTGCGGTCGGATCGGTGGCTGACGCGCTGGTGGGTGTACGTCGCGGGTGGGTGGGTTGTCGTATGTACGTGCGCGTTGGTGTTGTTTGGTCGGTATATGATGCAGAGGGAAGGTTCGCCACAGTTGACTGCCGGCATTATCGATGTCGATGCGTTGGGTATGGCAAGTGACCATACGTTTGCACTCGAAATGCCACTCGATTTGCACGTGGCGTCGATTGCCGATCCGATGGTGTTGGCAAACGTAATGACCGATGACCGCATCGCGCACGTCGAACCAGTTGCGTTTGGGATGCTCGTTCTGATCATGCTGCTTGGATGCTGGCTGTTTCGGTTGCGCCATGAAGTTTGACGCAGTGCCAAAAGAGCAGTGGTCCCAATGGGAGGCGTACGTCGATACGGTGCTCATCCCTTGGTCGGCACTGTGTGGAAGCGAGATGCCGTGGGAAATGCATGCGCGGCTTGCTTTGGTCCGTGACGTGATGGAGCCTCTGGAGCGGGCGTTTGCAGGGCGTGTGTTGACGATTCCTGCGGTGCACTACGGTGTGGGCGATGCAGGGTGGCAGGAGGTCAGTACCGTCGCGCGCATGTGTCGCGTGCGTGGTGTTGCGTTTGTCGTCGTCGCGGCTCCACACGTGCCTACTGGAATGTGTACCGAAGCAGTCGATCTGATCGTATGTCCTGATGGGGCGTACATCGTTAAAGAAGGTCAGTGGGTGGTGTGGGAGCAGCCGATGCACCCACTTGTGGCGTTGTGGAACACATCGATTGTGTGACAAAAAGCGCACAGTGCACGACGTTGTGCGTTTTTTTGTTGTGTTTCATCACTCATCGGTATTGACGATGCGCGGTATAATGTCTATATTATAGGTACACATGTGTGCACGTGAACATCGCTTTTGCAGGGGTGCGCATCGATCGGCTTGGTTGGAGTCATCGTTCGGAGTTGTGTTGTGCATGGGGATGGTGTATACTGTGCAAGGCACGTTGTGAGGAGGATGAACAAAATGGCAAGAGAGCATGAAGAACAGCCGATGCACCCCCATGCACCGCGCAGACAGATGACCCGAAGACAGTTTTTGTCGTATACGTTGGGTGCTGCGGGGGCGTTTATGGCGGGTGGCGTCATTATCCCGATGATTCGGTTTGCGATCGATCCACTATTAAAACCCAAAGCGGTCGTGCCGTTTGTGAAAGTCGCGGAATTGTCCCAGATTTCATCTCAACCTGTATCGTACAGCTTTCAAACATTGCAAATAGATGGATGGATTGAGAAAAATGTCGAGCAAACCGCGTGGATCGCAAAATCGTCTGCGGGCGAACTATTTGCCTTGTCTCCGGTGTGTAAGCATTTGGGGTGTACGATCGACTGGAATTCCAATCCACAGCATCCAAACGAATTTTTTTGTCCGTGTCATGCCGCGCGGTATACGCCAGAAGGAAAAAATTTGGCGATTGCTCCTGCTCCGCTGGACGAGTATGAGGTCAAAATTGAAAATGGCTTCGTTTATTTAGGGGGCATACGTCCGAATACGATCGCCACGTAGGACGGCAGGAACAATGAGGGGAGAGGATGACGCATGCTCAAAGCGGTGTATGAGTGGATCGATGGACGGCTGGACATTACGCCGATGTGGCGTGACGTAGCGGATCATGAAGTGCCCGAACACGTCAATCCGGCGCATCATTTTTCGGCATTCGTGTATTGCTTTGGTGGACTGACGTTTTTTATTACAGTCATTCAAATTTTGTCGGGCATGTTTTTGACGATGTATTACGTACCAGACATCGCCAATGCGTATGCATCTGTCGACTATTTGCAACACAAGGTTGCATTTGGTGTCATCGTGCGTGGGATGCACCACTGGGGTGCGAGTTTGGTCATCGTGTTGATGTTTTTGCATACGTTGCGCGTGTTTTTTACGGGTTCGTACAAAAACCCGCGCGAGATGAATTGGGTGATCGGGATGCTGACGTTTGGGGTCATGCTCGGTCTTGGATTTACGGGGTACTTGTTGCCGTGGGACAACAAAGCGTATTTTGCCACAAAAGTAGGTATTGAAATCGCGGCATCAGTTCCTTTTATCGGTGAAACAATCCAAAACTTTTTGCAAGGAGGAGACATCGTAGGAGCAGAAACGATCGCACGCTTTTTCGCTCTGCACGTCTTTTTCCTACCGGGTGTTTTGCTGGCGTTACTCGCTGCGCACTTTATTTTGATTCGCAAGCAAGGCATTTCAGGCCCGCTATAATGAATGGTTCTGATCAAGGAGGTGCGTGATGGCTACACCAACTGGAAATGCGCAGACGGTCGTCTATGTCGGTGATTCACGTGTCGCACGTCCGACAAAAGTGCATGTTCCACGGGACTATATGGCGTATCCGGGAAAGTCCGAGACGTTTATTCCCAACTTCTTGTTAAAAGAGTGGATGGTTGGATCGGTCGTGCTTGTCGGGTTTCTTGTGCTCGTCGTCATGCATCCTGCCCCACTTGGATATCCCGCAGATCCGACCAATAGCGCGTTTATTCCGATGCCTGACTGGTACTTTTTGTTTTTGTACCAGCTGCTCAAGTATCCGTATTTGTCGGAGCAGTTTGTTGTACTTGGAACGGTGTTGATCCCGGGATTGGCGTTTACGGCGTTGACGCTCATTCCGTTTTTGGATCGGACACCAGAGCGCCGGTTTACGAAGCGTCCTGTACCGACGATGATGATGTTGTTGTCTTTGGCTGCGATCGTCTATTTGACGTGGGTGTCGTGGGATCATTATCAGCACGAACTGAAAGCGAAAAATATTATTCCTGAGCATATTGCACGGGAGCAAGAAATGCATGCGAAAAAGCAAGCGGGTGGCGGTACTGGAGGGGATCAGCCAGAGCCTGCACCGGTCAAGGTGGCTGCGATCGTCGATGCCGATGACGCGGCATACAAAGAAGTGTATATGAAAGCGACGTGCGTGCAGTGCCACGGTGCGCAGCTTAAGGGCAACGGTCCGATACCAGGGTTGCTTGGTATTGGAGACAAGTACAACGCAGAGCAAATTATGGATATCATTCGCAACGGCATTGGGGGCATGGGTGCCCAATACGATGCAAACATCAGCATGGGGTTGACGGATCAAAACTTAGAAGACCTCGCCGCTTGGCTCGCCAAACAAAAGGCGACACCGTAATACCGTTTCCGCATACACTTCGTGTTTGCGGGTTTTCTGTTTCATTATGGGAAGTAATGAGACGGGGGTTGCTTTTTGAAAGAAAACAAGAAGAGCGATACGCGATTTGTACTCATTATGGTGTAATGATCGTAAAGAGGAGTGAAGCCAGATGAGCTATCAGGTTGATCGAAGAGAAGACTCGTTAAATGAGTTATTTGTTCGATATGCGGATTTTTGTCGTATTTCGCACAACGTACTTGAGGCGGACAACTTGCACAGTTTTTTGATTTGGTTGGAAAAGCTCATGCTTATTGATCAGCGGTTTCTTTATTTGTTACTTCGAAAAAATAAGGAAATATTTCATGGAGAACGTGAGGAATGGCTTGATATCGCCCAAGTGTATTTCAAACAACCGATATAGAAAGTGAGCGTAACCTTATGGAAGAATGGGATCGTGCGATGAGAATATTTAGGGCATTAGAGGATCTGGACGGTAGATTAGCAGCTCTGGGAGTGGCGCCGTTTGCCCTAAATGTTATTGAAGGTTTTGCACTATTGCTTGAAGGAGTAAGACGGAATGTTCATGATTATACGGATATTGACCACATCGGTCAGGACTTTAACAAACAGATCAGGGAGATGATCCAAGAGGTTGGAGTGAATTACGGGTTTGAGAAAAACTGGATCAACAACGAGGTGATTTTATCGGGAAGCAACCTGAAGTATATTGAACTTGCAAAGGGAAAGTTGCATTTTGTGAAAAGAGCTAAATTGTCGGTTATTACGGTTTATTCTTTGAATAAGGAATCTCTGCTGAGAATGAAAGTAATCGCAATCGACACATCATTGTTTGCATTTTTCAATGACGGGGCGTTTCCAAGAATAAAAGATTTTCCTGATGTAAAAATTCTTATGGATCATATGGGATGCGACTTTCAGCAAATGAAGGCGATCACACAAGACTATGTTCTTGAACCAATGACGTACTCATTAATAGACTATCATATTAAGACTGGAAAATTAGACATGTTTGTCAAAGACCGATTTAAAGAAATAGTCAATAGAAATACATTCGCAGCAGAAAATGGGTAGAAGATGGACAGTACAAAACCGTGTTCGCCGAATCCGTAGTTCAATGGATGCGTCAAGCACACGTTCTCGGCACGATCAGAAAGTGTCCATCCCGCAGGACCGTGCATACTGTGCACGGGGAGGGGTGTGGGATGGCGTATGACCGGAGGGAAGCTGTAGTATATGCACGGAGGCATTGGAATTTTGGCAACGCTGCATACGAACGTTTTGCCACAGATTGTACAAATTTTGTGTCGCAGTGTTTGTTTGCAGGGGGCATTGCGATGGATTATACTGATCGAAGGAGTACGGGATGGTGGTATGTCGGGCGCAGTGTCCAAGGTGAGCAGTGGAGCTTTAGTTGGGCTGTTGCACAGGCGTTGTATGGGGCGTTGCGTGCAGGGGCGATTCGGACGATGCGGGTGACATGGGTCAGACGGGTAGAGGAGCTTTCGCTCGGTGATGTGATTTTTTATGATTTTCATGGTAGTGGACGCATTGCGCATAGCGTCATCGTGACGACACCCGGTGCGGATGCCCTTGTGCATGCACATACGTCGGATGTGCGCGACCGTCCGTGGCATTACCGCGACAGCATCGCATGGACACCGGCTGTTCGCTATGCGTTTGCGCATATCGATGCGCATTAGGGGCGCAGGAAGGGTGGGGGCGAATCATGTACAGCGTGCGCGATGGTCGGCGGGTGCTTGCGCTCGTGTACGGGGGGATGTCGCCGGAGCATGACGTATCTGTCCGTTCGGCGCAATCGGTGTTGTCGGTAATCGACCGCACGCGGTTTGCGGTGTTGCTCGTGTACATTTCGCGTGAAGGACTGTGGGCGGTGTCTGACGCGCCGTCTGATGCGGATGTGGATGAGCGGACGATGCGTATGGCACACGGGAAGAAGGCAGACGTTTCGTTTTTGGCAGCGGTCGATGTCGTATTTCCGATGCTGCATGGTCCGATGGGCGAGGATGGGACGATCCAAGGGATGCTTGACGTGCTCGGTGTGCCGTATGTTGGGTGTGGGGTGCTTGCTTCTGCGATTGGGATGGACAAAATATCGATGAAGCACGTTTGTGCAGCGCGGGGCATTCCACAATGTCGGTGGATGGCAGTCGTCGCAAGGGACTTCGCGCGCGATGCGGCGCGTGTACGGGCGCGCATTGCACAGTCCATCGGGTATCCGTGTTTTGTCAAGCCGTCGCGGGGAGGCTCGTCGCTGGGCATTTCCCGGGTGGCCGCTCCAGATGCACTGGATGAGGCACTGGAGGAGGCGTTGCGGCACGATGCGCGGCTGATCATTGAAGAGGCGTTGCACGTGCGGGAAATTGAAGTCGGGATGCTTGGTGGGGAAGATGTGCGTACGTCGGTCGTCGGTGAAGTGCGCTGTCCGTCCGTGTTTTATGATACTGCTGCCAAATATTCGAGCGCGCATACGGAGCTGATTGTTCCTGCGCCGATCGATGATGACATCGCGGATGCAGCGCGGGCACTTGCGGTCGATGCGTATGAGGCGATTGATGCCCGTGGATTGGCGCGCGTTGATTTTTTTTACCGCGAATCAGACCGTGCGTTGTTGCTCAATGAAATCAATACGATGCCCGGGTTTACGTCGATGTCGATGTATCCAAAGCTATGGATGCACTCGGGTGTAGCGATCGATGTGCTCGTACAGACGCTCATCGATCAAGCGATGCGCCACAGTTGCAGCAGTGTGCAAATTGGTGTACCGTAGAAGGGTCGCCGCGCGCTTTGGCGACGAAAACAACCGTGACGAGGTGGCAAATCATGCACGCACAAGTCCCACAACTGATGCACGGCCGTGTCGTCGTGGTCATGGGTGTCGCAAACGAGCGCAGTATTGCTTGGGCAATCGCCCAATCGCTTGCGCATGCGGGTGCTGACCTCATATTTACGTATGAAAGTGAACGTGTCGCAGAGCGTGTGCAGCGTCTGGCAGCGCAAATTGAACGTTCGTCGGTCGTCATGTGCAACGTCGCAGAAGACGGGGACATCGATGCGCTGGCGGCGTTTGTGCGCGAGCGATACGGCGTATTGCATGGCATCGTCCATGCGATTGCATATGCAAATAAGGAAGATTTGGCGGGGGCGTATATCGATACGTCGCGATCGGGCTATGCGCTCGCTCAAGACATTAGTGCGTACTCGCTTGTCGCCATCGCGCAGAGGCTGGTGCCGTTGATGACGCAGGGGGGTGCGATCGTCACCCTGACGTATTTGGGATCAGAGCGTGCATTGCGCAATTACAACGTAATGGGTGTTGCAAAAGCGGCATTGGAAGCGAGTGTGCGGTATTTGGCACTTGATCTTGGTGTGCGTGGGGTACGGGTAAATGCGGTGTCTGCGGGACCGATTAAGACGCTTGCGGCCAAGGGCATTGCCGATTTTCATGGAATTTTGCGGGAAGTAGAAGCAAAATCTCCGTTGCGTCGGACGACGGATGCGTCCGAAGTCGGGGACACTGCCTTGTTTTTGCTTAGCGATATGGCGCGGGGCATTACGGGCGAAGTCATTTATGTAGATAGTGGTTATCATATCGTCGGGGTATGATGGCGGTATTGATGTCGGCATACGTGGCAACGATGCGAGGGACCTGATCCAACTCCGTGTGCCCATCGGGGAGGGGTTCATTTGGTTGATGCGCTGAGGACGACGATGCCGATTCGCGGGAGGGTATGCGCATGAATGGGGAACAAGAGGCGATTATCGGGGGAAAGTCGTTTACTGCGGTTGCCGTAAGTGTGGCGGCCAAAGCAGGGGAGTGGATCCGTTCGCGGCGTGGAAAAGTGCAGGACATGCAGCCAAAGCGCACGTGGCATGATGTGGTAACGGACGTCGATCGTGGGGCAGAGGCACTCATTGCGAAGCTGATCGCGACGTATTTTCCGACACATGCGTTTTATGGGGAAGAAAGTGCTAATGATGTCATTTCTGATGCGGAGTACGTGTGGATTGTCGATCCGATCGATGGCACGACCAATTTTGTGCATGGGCTTGGGGGGTTTGTGACATCGGTTGCGCTTGCGCATCGAGGAGAAATCATCGTTGGTGTCGTGTACGATATCGTGCGGGACGTTTTGTACGTTGCGGAGCGGGGCAAAGGAGCGTACGTGCACGGAAAACGCATTTTCGTTTGTGAGCAGCAGACGCTGCAGCAGACGCTTGTTGCGTGTGGGTTTCCAGTCGAGCACAACCACGCGTTGCCTCGGGCATTGCGGCAGCTTAACGCGATTGCCCCGCACGTGCGCAACGTGCGTGCGTACGGATCGGCAGCGTTGCATTTGGCGTATGTCGCAGAAGGAAAGCTTGGTGCGTATTGGGAGCCGGATTTGAAGCTGTGGGATGTCGCTGCGGGGGTGTTGCTCGTGCAAGAAGCGGGCGGCAAAGTGACGGATTGTACAGGTGCGGCGTACCATATCGGGACGCGGGACGTACTGGCGACAAATGGGCACGTGCACGGTGATTTTGTGCGGCATTTGGGGCGGATACCGTGAGCGGACTGTTTGTCACGGCGACCGATACGCACGTCGGTAAGACGATTGTCACTGCTGCGATTGCCGCTGCATACCGAGCGCGTCGTCCGCAGTCGCGGTGTGCGGTATGGAAGCCGGTGCAGACAGGTACGCGCATCGACGATGGACAAGCAGACGGTGTACGGTTGTTGCGCGGGAGTGGACTGGTGCAGACGATGGCACAGACGGTACGTGTCCATTTTGACGAACCGATTGCGCCGTGGATGGCGGCGGAGCGCAGCGGGTGTACGATTTCGTTTCATGATTTGATCGAACAAGGGCATGAAAAACTGCGCGATTACGATGCGGTGTTTGTCGAAGGTGCGGGGGGATTGGTCGTGCCTTTGACAGAGCGGTACGTGATAAAAGATGTCGTGCGCGCATTGAAGCTTCCGATTGTCATTGTCGCGCGGGCTGCAGTCGGTACGGTCAATCATACGTTGCTGACGATTCAGTGTGCCAAGCAGGCAGACATCCCGATTTGTGGGGTCGTGATCAATGGAGTGACTGAAGATGGTGCGCGCATCGCTGAGGAAAATAAAAAGATGATTGAGCGGTTTGGCGGTGTGCGGGTGCTTGCTATGTGTCCGTATGTCGCTGCATGGGAGCAGGCGATGCCGGACGCACGGGCCTTAAGGGAGTGGCTGCAACAGAGCTTGTGCACGGATGGCGGGCAGTGGATCGAAGATGCGGGAGCAGGGGAGAGCAGATGAACACGGGGCAACATGGACGATGGCATGCGCTTGCGGATCGGGTCATCGCGGGCGAACCGATCGGCGAACAGGACGCACTTGCGGTGTTGCGCGCACCGGACACAGATGTGCTGACGATTGTCGATGCGGCGTACCGCGTGCGGCGTACGTATTATGGGCATGACGTCAAGCTCAATGCGATTATGAATGTAAAATCGGGGCTGTGTCCTGAGGATTGTGGATATTGCGCACAGTCGATCGTTTCTACAGCGAACATCGCAAAGTATGCGATGCTCGATCGAGAAACGATCGTCCACGGTGCGCAGCGTGCGCACGCGCGTGCCGTCGGTACGTATTGCATCGTCGCCAGTGGACGTGGACCGACGGACAACGAGCTGGCGCATGTGATCGATGCAGTGCGTGAGATTAAGCAGACGTTGCCACTGAAAATATGTGCTTGCCTTGGTGTGTTGCGCCCAGAGCAAGCGCAACGACTGAAAGATGCGGGTGTCGATCGATACAACCACAATCTGAATACGGAATCGTCTCATTTTTCGCGCATTACGACGACGCATACGTATGCCGACCGTGTACAGACGGTGCAGCGCGCAGCGGAAGCGGGCATGTCCCCGTGTTCGGGGATGATTGTCGGAATGGGGGAAACGGATGAGCAACGCGTGCGATTGGCGTTTGCGTTGCGCGATCTGGATGCGGACTCGATACCGATCAATTTTTTGCACCCAATTGATGGGACACCGCTGCAACATATGCGCACGTTGACCCCGTGGAAATGTCTTCTTGTGTTGGCGATGGTTCGATTTGTTTGTCCTACAAAAGAAATTCGCGCCTCAGGGGGGCGTGAGGTCCAACTGCGGTCGCTCCAGCCACTGGCTTTGTACGTTGCGAATTCTTTGTTTTTGGGAGACTATCTCACAACATCAGGGCAAAGCGATGCTGCCGATATGGCGATGATCGACGACATCGGCTTTGTCATTGAGCGCGATGCGTTTGCATCGGGGCCTGTGCGTGTTTGAACAATGGTTGCACGAACAGCTTGATGTGCGGGAGCGCGCGGGGTTGACAAGAACGTGTACGCCCGTGCACCAATATGCCGATGGAACGGCCGATGTTTCTGGTCGGCGGTGCATTTTTTTCGCGTCCAATCGCTATTTGGGGCATTTTTCACAGACGCAGACGGTGTGGACGGGCGGTGCGGGTGCGTCTCGTGTCGCTGGAGGCACGCATGTGCTGTTGCATGCGTTTGAGGAAGAATGGGCGCACTTTGTCGGCACGGAGGCGTGCGTCGTCTTTGGCAGTGGCTACGGCGCAAACGTAGGGGTGTTGCAAGCGCTTGCGCAACGAGATACGGTCGTCGTGGGCGACAAGTACAACCATGCGAGCATCGTCGATGGTGCGGTGCTTTCGCGGGCGCGGTACGTGCGGTACGCGCATTGCGACATCGAAGATGCGCGGAGGGTGCTTGCCATGCACGCGGGAAAACGCATCATCCTCGTGACGGATGCGGTGTTTGGCATGGATGGGACGATCGCGCCGATCAAAGCATTGGCAGCGCTTGCGCGGGACGTGGGCGCGATTTTTGTCGTCGATGAAGCGCACAGTGGTGGGGTTATCGGACCATCGGGGCGTGGGCTTGTTGCAGCGGAGCTGTGTCCTGTCGATGTGCGCATTGGGACGTTTAGCAAAGCGTATGACAGTTATGGTGCGTACGTTGCGGGAAGCAGTGCATTGTGTCGATACGTGGCGCAGACGGCGCGGTCGTTTGTGTATTCGACCGCCTTGCCACCGGCACTTATGACGCAGACGATGCTGCATACGCGGGAAGCGGCGGGTGCGGACGATCGTCGGGCCCGTGTTTTGGGGCATGCACGTACGATGCGCAATGCGCTTGCGCAGGCAGGATACGATGTCGGTGGGGAGGACGGTACGGCGATCGTGCGCATCGTCATTGGGGATGCGCGCAAAACAGTGGAACTTGCGCGCGCCGCATACGAACGGGGCGTGTTTGCGCTTGCCGTGCGGCCACCGACGGTACCAGAGGGAAGCAGCCGGTTGCGTTTGTCGTGTACCGCAGCGCATACGGACGCACACGTCCACACTGCGTGTGCGGCATTGCGCGATGCGGGCGTGGCATTGGGGCTTTGTCGATGAAGCGCACATCGTTGTGGGTGCCGGGATGGAGCATGGACGCATCGCATTGGGGGACGTTTCCTGATCGCTGGGGGCATGTGCACCGGCATGTTGATTTTGCGTCGTGTACACAAAAAGACGACTTTTCACAGCGCATCGTCGATCGTCTGCTTGGTGTCGATGTTGTGGTCGCGTGGTCGTTTGGCGCGGTCGTCGCGCTCGATGTGCTCGCCGATCATTCCGTGCCGCTCGTTGTTGTTGGCGGGGCATTACAGTTTGTGCAGGCGTGCAATGAGGTCGTCTGGGCGCGTACGGTGATTGGGATGCGCGAGGCACCGGTGCAGACGTTGGAGCGGTTTACGTCGTCGATCTTTGGCGCGCCCCGACCTACGACGTGGACTTTGAGCGCGCTGCACGAAGGGCTCGACGTGCTCGCGCACAGCGACGTGCGTGCTGCTTGGGCACGAAGAAAGGATCGGACGTTGTGGATCCATGGGACGCACGACCGCATTTGTCCCGTGCGTGCGGCACCTCCGGAGGCGGTGCGCATTTCCGGTGCGGGGCATGCACCGTTTGTGGATCAGGCAGACGCGGTGCAGGAGGTGATCGATCGGTGGTGCATCCGCTGACGAAGCGCGTGCAGCGTGCGTTTGGACAGTGTGCTGCGACGTACGACGATGCAGCGGACGTACAGCAGCGTATGGTGCGGACGCTTTGTCCGCTGTGTCCGGCACATGCACAGCGCATTCTTGAAATTGGATGCGGGACGGGGATGCTGACGGAGGCATTGCTCGCGCGGTATCCAGATGCCCATGTGACGGCTGTCGATGTCGCACCAGAAATGGCTGTGGCGACAAGTGCGCGCTGTGCTGCGCATGTCGATCGGTTGGCCACGATCGTCGGCGACGGGGAACACGTACACGGCACCCCCCCGTACGATCTCATTTGCACGTCTGCTGCGATGCAGTGGTTTGTGACACCGCGAAATACGGTCGCACGGCTCATCCGCGCATTGCGCCCAAACGGGCAGTTTGTGTTTGCGACGTTTGTCGATGGTACGCTCGCAGAGCTCAAACATGCGTTTGAGATTGCAGAACGAACCCTGGACATGGGACATTGTCGGCGGGTCAACGACTTCGTACGTATGGACGAGTTGCGGTCGTGGTGTGCGCCACACGTGCATCGTGTGGAGCAACACGACATCGTCATATGTGTGCCGGATGCGATGGCGTTGATCCGACGGCTCAAACGATTGGGGGCGCACGTCGTGGCGCGTCCACACGATGCCCCGTTTCACCGCGACGTATTTGTGCATATGGCGCGCGCGTACGCAGAGTGCTATGGTGTGGGGGACGGGGTCCGTGTGACGTATCGGATCGCCTACGGGGTCGTCACGAAAGGGGAACACGTATGAAGTGGGATGGCCACACGCATTCTCCGTTTTGTCGTCATGGAAGCACGGCACCGCTGGAGCAGTATGCGATGGCGGCGATCGCACACGGATGCGTGCGTCTGAGCGTGACGGAGCACGCGCCATTGCCCCCGCATTGGGTGGACGATGCGGCACTGTGCGCGATGGATGTGGGGGAGCTGGACGCGTATATCGCCTGTGTGCAGCGTGTGCGTGAACAGTATGCTGGGGTGCTGGACGTCTGTGTGGGTATTGAGCTGGATTATTTGTCGGGCAACGTCGGCTTTATGGAAAACATCGTGCACCGGATCGACGGTGCGTTGCACGATGTGATCGTATCGGTCCATTTTGTCCCGGGACGAAACGGCACGATGCGGTGCATCGACTACACACCGGAGTATGTGCGCACGCATGTGTTGCCGGCGTATGGGACGATGGATCGGCTCGTAGAAGCGTATTATGACGAAGTCGAACAAGCGATTGCGAGCGTATCGATGGTGTCTGGTCTACCGAGCCGTGTGCGGCTTGGGCACGTTGAGGTGATCGACAAATTTCGTGCCGTCTTGCCCCCGTACGATCGTGCCTACTGCGACGAACGGCTGCTGCGGCTCGTGCCGATGCTTGCGCATTACGGTGTCGGTATCGATCTAAACACTGCGGGTTTGCGCAAACCGCACTGTCAGCGCGTGTATGCGACACAATCGTTTGTCGATGCGTGTCGCAAAGCGGATGTGCCAATCGTATTTGGATCGGATGCGCACGATCCGAGTGAAGTCGCGTATGGGTGGGACGTGGCGATGCTCATGATGCAGTGATCTGTGTCACCACGAACGCCAAATGGCGTCGATCGCATCGAGCGTACGTGCAACATCTTCGTGCGTATGTGCGGCGGAAACAAACCACGCTTCATACATCGACGGAGCGATCGCGATGCCACGGGAGAGCAAGCCATGAAAAAACGCAGCGAATTTTTTTTTGTCCACTTTTTTTGCGTCTTCGAAATTTGTGATCGGATGGCTGCAAAAATGCACGGAAAAAGCGCCCCCTACACGCTGCACGGTCACAGGAATCCCATAGTGCTGTGCACGACTGACGATGCCGTCTGCCAAGAGCGCTGCAAGAACAGACATGTGCGTGTACAGCGACGCATCGCGCAGTGCGTGTACGCATGCGATGCCTGCTTGGACGCTTAACGGGTTGGCTGCGTGCGTCCCTGCTTGGTACATCGGACCGCACGGAGCGACGAGTGCCATGAGGTCGGCGTGGCCCCCGTACGCACCGATGGGCAGGCCTCCACCAATAATTTTTCCGAGTATCGTGATGTCGGGTATGACTGACACGTCCCAATACGTCTGCGCACCGCCCCAGTGAAACCGAAACGCACTAATGACTTCGTCAAACAGCAACAACGCACCGATGTCTTTTGTCCCTGTGCGCAACAGTTCCATGTAGCCGGGTTGTGGGGGGACGATGCCAAAATTGCCGACGATCGGCTCGACGATGACTGCTGCGATGTCTTCTTTGTGGGCGGACAGTGCGCGCACGAACGCTTCTGTATCGTTAAATGGCACGGAGATTACGTCTGGGGCAGTGTGTTCGATGCCGACGGAAGCGACACCCGAACCCGCAGAGGCAAGTACGCTATCGGCATGGCCGTGGTAGCATCCGCTGCATTTGACGATCGTGCGCCGTGTTGTGGCGGTGCGCGCAAGGCGGATCGCGGACATGACCGCTTCTGTGCCAGTCGATGTGATGCGCACGATGTCCATCGACGGAATCGCTTCGCGCAAGAGATGGGCAAACGAGATTTCATGAACATGGGGCGTGCCAAACAGCACGCCTGTGTGCGCCGCATCGGTAATCGCTGCGGTAATGGCGGGATGACCGTGTCCGAGTATCGTCGGACCGTAGCCGGCGATGTAGTCGATATAGCGCGTTCCTGTGACATCCCACATATAGGCACCTGAGGCGCGATGCATGAAGATTGGTGTGCCCCCGACAGCGTGAAACGCGCGTGCGGGGCTGTTGACGCCCCCAGCAATGACGGCACACGCTTGTGCATACAGTTGCTGCATCGTTGTACACCCCCAGTATGTGGTTGTAGTATAGCATATGGGGCATCACATGTGGAGTAGGTCGTTGAAAAGGTCAAGGATGAGACAACGTTACATATATTGTGTATAGTAAAGGGAAACAGATCGATCGGTGAACCAATCATATACGGGAAGATGTTTCGGATGGGTGTTCTGTGGCAGTTGATTGTGTTTATTGTGCTTGTTGCGGTTTTTGTGCGTTCCTGTAAGATTTGCGCTGAGGATGACCGTAGATGAACCGTATTTGCATGGGACCACATTGCCTGTGGGGGGATTCAAGGAGGCGGGGTCGTGCAGGGGGGTACAAGCGGTGCGGCGATGTCCGGTCACCATACGCTTGGGATGGCGGTGGCGGCTGTGATTGGAATTGCGATTCGCAACATTCAGGGTTACCCGCGAGTAGGTGTACCGTCACTGACGGAACGGACGACGCGGACAGACGTGATCAGTAAGCCGTGCAACTTTGTACAATGTGCAGTTTTCTCGCTGCTTTTTCCAAGATTAAAATTTTTTTTAAATAAAATAACGTGAGAAAAAATGACAAGAATATAAAAATAACAAAAGAAACGTTTCTTCAAAAATATTACTATGATGCGAACGACGTATGGGTATATTGGG
>JAGWXQ010000009.1 GCA_018969805.1 Paenibacillaceae bacterium
ACGCATCATGCACTTGGCGCATTTTTGCCGCATCCAAATGGGTAATTTTTCCAGTTAGGCGTTGCTTGTCGATCGTGCGAATTTGTTCCAGCAAAATGACCGAATCTCGTTCAAAACCGTTTGTTTCGCCACTCACTTCGACGTGCGTCGGCAGCTTTGCCTTTTGAATTTGGGCAGTGATCGCTGCAACGATGACCGTAGGGGAAAAGCGATTGCCGATGTCGTTTTGGATGACAAGCACAGGGCGCACGCCTCCTTGTTCCGATCCAACGACGGGCGACAAATCGGCAAAAAAAACATCACCGCGCTTGACATTCACCTATTCTACACCCCACTCACCAATCGTTCACACGTATGTTCTGCTTCTGTTTCTGCGGAAAACGCTTCAATGGACATCAAAAGATTGATCGGTGCCATTTCGGCATATCCGTGCTGCATTTGCCTGCGCAACAACAATTTGCGTTGCTCATTCATATACACGCGCATCGCTTGTCGAATAAATTCAGACCGGCTCGATTGCTCTTGCTCGACAAAATCATCGACTTCTTCTAATAGTGTATCCGGCAAACAAATGACGATGCGTTTTGTGTGTTGCACCATCGGTGCACCCCTCCCCCACCAAAAAAACGATTGCCTCAGACGCGCACGCGCATCATCCAGCGTAGTACTATGACGTTTTTGTGTGAGATCGTGGTGCATAGCGGTCTCGTCATCTGAGCAGTACATTCGCGATCTAGGAGACACTTTCCTATGCGCTGCGCCGCATTGGAAACAAATGTCACGGCGTACCGATCATGCGCGGGACACGGTCGGAAATGCCACACAGCACTTCATACGGAATCGTATCGAGCGCCGCCGCGACATCGTCTACAGCGATGTGCGCATCCCCCATGCATCCGATGAGCACGACACGCTCACCGACACGGACGTCCATCGATGGAGGAATGCGCACCATGCACATGTCCATACATATCGTCCCGACGATGGGGACATACTTCCCTTGAATCACTACGTGCCATCGCCCACTAAGCTTCCGCGAGAGCCCGTCGGCGTATCCGACCGGGAGTGTAGCGATCGTCTCTGTCGTCGTCGTGACGTATCGCCCACCGTAGCTAATCGGCGTATGGGGCCCCACAGTTTTCACCGCCGCGATGCGTGTCTCCCACGACAACACGGGACGCAATCCTTCCATCACCTCGGCGGTGTGCTGCGACGGATACACGCCGTACGTGCCAATGCCCAGACGCACCATCTGCTGCGCATACGCGGGCAACGTCAGTGCGATCGCAGTATTGGCTGCGTGCACGAGCGGAATCGGCATCCCTTCGGTGCGGATCGCATCGCATACCGCGCGCAAGCGCTGATGTTGCTGTGCACTAAACGATGCATCGGCTTCGTCTGCGCGCGCATAATGCGTGTACAATCCTTCCCATACGATGTCGGCGCGATCGTGCACAGCACGGGCGGCTGCGACCGCTTCTTCGATCGTCGGTGCTCCGATGCGCCCCATGCCTGTATCGACTTTCAAATGAACGATAAGCGGTACGTCGCCCGCGGGTATCGCACGCACCGCATCGACATCACACAGCGTCACCGCGGCGCGCGCGCGACGGGCACAATCCATATGCTCGATCGGGGTCATCCCAAGTATGAGTATTGGCAAAGTGATGCCTTGGGCACGCAATGCCAGTGCTTCTGTAAGCAACGCGACCCCAAGCATGCGCACACCGCACCGCTGTGCCTCTTGCGCGATGTGCACAGCACCGTGTCCGTACGCATTTGCCTTGACGACGGCAAGCATATCGATGTGCGCGGGGATGTGCGCACGCAACATACGGACGTTGTGTGCGTACGCCTCAAGGTCGATCTTCGCGACCGTACTGCGCACGACGGTGTCTCTCAAACATTCCGCGGCAGTGAACCCCATATCGTCTGAGCGGAAATCCCCCATATCGTCTGTGCGGAGATCCTCCATATCGTCTGTGCGGAGATCCTCCGTATTGTCTATTTCCCGCAAACACGCGTCTGACCGATGCGTACGATGCACAATGTCCATAGATGCCACCTTCGTTTAGGATACCGCTTCATCGGTGCATTGTCAATTTATACGCGTTCTCCTTGCATGCGCTTTTCGTGCACGTATTCATGCTCATAATAGCTCAATCGTTCGCGCAGGGGCTCAAAGATGACGGACAACGCCAACGTAAGATCGCGTATCGGCCGCGATGGTTTTTTGCGAAACCGAATCGCATCTTGTCCCGTATATGCGTAGCGGCCTTCTTCCGAATAACTTTCATGGCGTGGATAAAAAAAACACCCGATAACATGATGGTACACGTCGTACAGGAGACGCTCCGCATGCTCTTTTGAAAACGTTGGTCTGCGCAACAATGCCCCAATTTTTTCTTCGATGCGTTCGGTCATGACGAGCAAATGGCGCATATCCGACAAAAAACCACGGGCAAAATGTTGGGACGCATCATCTTCTGGCGTATGCACGTCATTGAGGGTCGTTGCATTCAAAAACGTCTCGATCGTCTGCGCGACGCGTCTGAGCTGTGCGCCCGTATGCTCGCTTGTGGCACGTACGTCTGCATTCATCTTCCAATCACCCTTTCTCCACTGTGCCATGTGTTTCCTCATACAAGCGCTTTCGGCGGGAAGTCCTTCCGAAAAAATGCTCGTTCACACGACCGCACCACAAACGAAAAGACCTAAGGAGGTGCCAATATGATCACGACACGCTGTATTTTGTGCATCGCCATCACTGGAATGATCGCAGGATGCAGCACATTCCATGTCCGATCCCATCCCCCGATCGTTCGTCCACAGATGCATGCGATGCGCATTCGTGACACAGACGATGCACGGACACAAGCGTTGTTTCGGCAGATCATTCGTTCTGCGATCGCGTCGTATCGCACCACGACGGCACACCGTGCATGGTTTGTGCATCATCCATATGTACGCGCAGTCGCTGAGCACAAGCATACGACCATTGTACGTCAAGCACGGACAAATGAAAAGTTCTCCCAAGCATGGCTGGACACCGTCGCAGCACTGCACACGTATCCAAAAGGAACGATTACGAGCGGTTGTATTGTGATCGATGTCGCCGATACTGCAATTGCGGTGTTCATCGACGATCGATCGATTCGTCGTCTGCACGACTGGGAGCATGCGCACATCAACGGTCCGCAGCACGCGCCCCTTCAGACGCACGAAGGACCGATGCAGCCGTGGTCGATCGGCCACGACGCTGCCCACGCATCGCCACACGAGCTGCTTGCCGCCTTTTCAGGCATGCGCAGCCGTGGGGAGCTCGATGCCATCGCCACACACATCGGTGCGGCTGTGCACGGGGTGCGGTACACCGATGGCCACACGACCGTTTTGTTCCGGGCGACCGATGCGGTGATTGCCGTCATGCGTGCCCGTATCGCCACACATCGTCCACTCTATGCGGAGCCCCACTACTGGTACGCCGCCCACACCATCCCGACACCAAACGATGAACTGTACGCGCCGTACCAGTGGAACATCGCCCACATCAACACACCGTCGGGATGGGAACGCACACTTGGGAACAACGATGTCATCGTCGCTGTCGTCGATACAGGCGTCCAGCTCGACCATCCTGACGTGCAAGGGCGCCTCGTCGCGGGCTACAATGCGATCGATCCCCAATCCCCGCCGTATGACGACGTCGGGCACGGCACCCACGTCGCCGGCATTATCGCAGCGCAGACAAACAACGATTTTGGTGTCGCGGGACTCACATGGCGTACCCGCATTATGCCCATCAAAGTGCTCGATGCATTCGGTACTGGCGATGCCTTTGCCGTCGCCGACGGCATTCGCTGGGCGACCGACCACGGTGCGCACGTCATCAATTTGAGCTTAGGAAACTATGCAGGGGCACGATATTTGCATGAAGCGATCGTATACGCATACAACCACGGAGTCGCACTCATCGCTGCTGCGGGCAACGACGAATCCGATCAACCAGGCTATCCCGCTGCATACGCCGAAGTGCTTGCCGTCACCGCCACAGATGAAACACGCCAAAAAGCGTCGTTTGCCAACTACGGAGCGTACGTCGATGTCGCAGCACCCGGCACCCACATCACGAGCACGTACGTACCGAGCGTGTACGCGACGATGTCGGGCACGTCGATGGCGAGTCCACACGTCGCTGCACTGGCCGCACTGATCAAAGCAAACAATGTGCATACGACACCAGCACAAACGTACGATCGCATCATGCACACAGCGAACGATGTCGCCCCTACAGGCATCGACGCCTACACCGGAGCAGGAATCATCGATGTCGCGCGCGCACTTGCACCACATTCGCCCCCGCCACGTGCGTGCGCATGGTGGCAGCGGCTATGGCATCCGTGCGCACGAAAAGCACCGTGACGAACCCGTCACGGTGCGGAGATCGAAGAAGTTGGCGATAAGCCGGGTTCTGTACTTCCCGTGGTCATGACGGGCCACCAACCCTGCCACGTACGAAGCGACAATCATCTATCTACGCGGTACATTGCTGCACCGCTGCAGCGACATGTGTGGGACACCCCCGGGCAAGGGGAATTGCCTCGTCCCCGCTCGTCTTGCACCAGGTGGGGTTTACCAAGGGACGTGTCACCAGCACCCCTTCGTGGTCTCTTACACCACGGTTCCATCCTTGCCTGTGCGCGCACATGCACGCCATCGGCGGTCCATTTCTGTGGCACTAGCCTTCAGCTCGCGCTGACTGGACGTTATCCAGCACCCTGCCCTACGGAGCCCGGACTTTCCTCTCGTGTCTGCGACACCAGCGATTGTCTGCGCAACTTCTTATGCACTGATCGTACCACAGCAGGAGGAAAAAGACAAGTCCCACATCGTGCACGTGTGCGCGGACACAGCCATGTTTGGTATCGGCGCGAACGGAATACGGTACACTCCCTCATCTCTGGCAGTGAAGCGTACGAGACCGATCGTAGGATTGTGTTCTTGTTGCTTGATTTTTTTGAAAAGACGCGCATCGTGCTAAAGAAGATCCGTATGCGGCGATGCGCTGCGCATCGGGTGGTCTATCCCAAGGTAGGCTCCCGCTGGTGTGCGGAAAATAGCTCGGTCGTCTCGCCCGTATGTGTATCGCGAACGACGACGCTCCCGCTTTCGGTCATATCCACAACGTGTGCCATGCGTACGCGATCGGGACAGCGCACTGCAATCGGACGGGTGTCCACGTACGCAAGCCATTGTGCACGCACATCGGAAAACAGCGTGTGTCCGTCTAGCGTGTGCGCGAGCGCTTGCAGCACCATCTCGCGCACGCGCTGCATGTGTGCGTCCCACGACCACGACGGAGGCATGACGTGCGTGAGCGTGCACAGCGGGATGTCCTGTGGTGCGTCGGTCATTTCGCCATTGATCCCGATGCCGATCACCCACGCTTTGTGCGACGACGTCGTCTCGCTCAAAATGCCACACAACTTCCGTCCGTGCACGACGATGTCGTTTGGCCACTTGATGCGCACATCGACGTCGGTCACTTGGCGCAACGCGTGGCATACCGCGACGACGACTGCAGCCGCGCGCTGCCCC
This sequence comes from Paenibacillaceae bacterium, assembly GCA_018969805.1. Classification (GTDB taxonomy): domain Bacteria; phylum Bacillota; class Bacilli; order Paenibacillales; family YIM-B00363; genus REEB470. The sequence goes on from JAGWXQ010000009.1 coordinate 5,599, forward strand.
CACGATGCATATGCATACGGTGGCCGCACGACGGCACTCATCCATAGCCCGCCATCGCGGGGCGCGTGCCACACTTTTCCTTGTGTGCCGTACGCGCGGTGCTGACCGCGTGCGACAAATACGGCGCGATCGGGACAGCGCACTGCTGCAGCTTTGGCGAGCGTCTGCGTGGAGTCGATGACATCGACATCGTACACCGTCCATCCATGCACGTGCGTGCGCCGTGCGTGCCGCAGCACGGCTGTGGCGAGCAACGGTTCGCGGGCATGGACGATGTGCCCGTGCACGACATCTCTCTGCAACTCCCGCACGCATTGTCCGACCCATGCGCCGGCACTGCCCATCGCCTCGACCAACACGCGTCCATCGATCGCGAGTGCTGTGGGCGATGTGATCGGCATGTGTGCCGTCCACTGCGTCAGTGCATCGAGCACCTCTGGACGCTCATTGCGCGCACGCAGCACGTCGATGCACGCTGTCGCTGCTCGGACACCGTACTTGAGCACCGCCTCACACCATGCGGTCTTGTCGTGCACAGTGTCCCCCATCGCACAGATCGCTGCCACAGCCCGTCTGCGCGCGTGTGACCAGCGCAGCGCATGCGCCAGTGCATCCACACCGCGCTGCGTCCATAGGACGCACGCCCAGCGTTGATCGATCGATGCGAGTGCGGTCAGCGATGGAATGTCTGAAGTCAGCGATATCGGCACTTTTGTGAACGCAAGCAAGCCACTCTGTGCGAGCAACGTCCATGCCCGCTGTGCGTGCGCACTGAGCACCATACGATCGAGCTCCGCACTGACGCGCTCCATCGCAATCGCCCGCAAGCGGTGGCGCTGTGCCATCAGATCGTCCCACGTCGTCTGGTCGATATCGAGTGCGTATGCCGCTGCAAACCGGATCGCACGCAGCATGCGCAGCGCATCTTCGGCAAACCGCACATGGGGCATCCCTACCGCACGAAGGATGCGGGCATGCGCATCCGCGAGCCCGCCGAACGGATCGTATAGCGTCCCCTCCCGATCGATCGCCATCGCGTTCATCGTAAAGTCGCGGCGCGACAAATCCGCGTCGATGTGCCCTACAAACACGACGTGATCGGGTCTTCTTCCGTCCGTGTATTCCCCATCTGCGCGCATCGTCGTCACTTCGATCGCGGTGTCGGCGATGACCACCGTCACCGTGCCATGCTGCACGCCGGTCGGTACGGTACGGTCAAATAAAGCCATGACGTGCTCGGGTGTCGCATCGGTCGCCACATCGACGTCGTGCACGGGTTGTCCAAGCAACACGTCGCGCACACAGCCTCCGACGACGTACGCACGATACGACGCTGCGTCCAGCGCATCCATGACGACAGCCACAGCATCGTGCAGCCGTGGGGGAATCGTGCACGCGATCGTCTCGCCTTCTCGCGTGCGCACAGTGTGCAAACGAAACCCCACGTTATGCTCCTTTCGCACAGACAGACGCATACACCGCTTCGTACGCATCGACTTGCGCAGCACCGCCAAACACCGCCCGTGCACGGGCAATACCGGCTTCACGAAACGCAGCGTGCAACGGGGCATCGCGCAGCAGCACCAATACGGCATCCACAAACGCGTCGACATCTCCGACTGGCCGCAAAAATCCAGTCACACCATCGAGAACGACTTCAGGCAACCCCCCAATGTCGGATGCGACGGTCGGCACACCACACGCCATTGCCTCCAAAGCGACAAGCCCAAAGCTTTCCATCTCAGACGGCAACAACATCACGTCCGCTATGGAAATAAGATCTGCCACTTCGTTTTGTTTCCCAACAAACAGCACGTCGGCTTCGACACCGCGTGCGCGTACGAGACATTCAATGCGATTGAGCTCCGGTCCTTCACCCGCCAGCAACAACTTTGCGGGCATCGCTTGCCGTACACGGGCAAACGTTTCAACAACATCGTGGACGCGCTTAATCGCCCGAAAATTGGATACGTGCAGCAAGATCGGTTGCCCATCAGGGGCGATACGTGCGCGCAACAACGGACACCGTCGTGGATAAAATACGGTCGTATCGACAAAATTGACAATACGGTGGATGGACTTTTTTGGTGCGAGCTGTTCCATCGTCTGATCAATCAAATGCTGCGACACCGCCGTCACCGCATCGCTTTGCTCGATGCCGAGTCGGATGACGTCCGCCAATCCTTCATCGATCGCAAGGAGGCTGATGTCTGTCCCGTGCAGCGTCGTGACGATCGGCAGTGCCCCACCACACATCGTCTTCGCCAAAAAAGCACACAATGCATGCGGGAACGCATAATGCACGTGCAGCACATCGAGGCAATACCGCTTCGCAACTTGCGCCATTTTTGCCGCCATCAACAAATCATACGGCGTATAGCGAAACGTATCGTACATGACCGGGTGTACTTCGTGCACCATCATACAAGGATCAAACGTTTGTAAACGAAACGGCACTTCATGGGCGATCACATGCACCGTATGTCCGCGCTGCACGAGTGCTTTGCCAAGCTCAATCGCTACGACACCCGAACCCCCCACCGACGGAAAACAACTCACACCGATACGCAGACGACGCATATCGCCCCTCCTTCATAACGTTTGTAGTACAAGAGGTGTGTGCAGAACAAACCCTTCGGCGTACGCGCAACGAATGGACGCACCGAGCCATGCATCCCGATGGGCGATGCGTTCGACAAACCCTTCATTGAGCCGCGTCGCCACCGCACCGCGAAACGACGCATCAAACTGCGAGGCATACGCACGGAGTGCATGGCTTTTTTTTTCGTATACATCGGATACGTCACAAAGAACAGTCGGCGTACCGAGCTCATGCATAAAGTACGCATAATGCCGCGCCACCGTCCATGGGGCATGGCCGGTCTCGATGCGCATCAGCGCCGCATCAAACACCGCATGCGCGACGAGCTGCGCACACGCGACGTGGTCTGGATGGCGATCGCGCGCGACTGGCGCACATACGACTTGTGGCCGCCACGCCCGAATGACGTGTACGAGCGCGCGCACGTGTTCGGTGTTCTGCGCATCCAGCCCACGGTCTGGCAAATCCAGATTTTCGCGCACATGCACACCGAGCCGCGCTGCTGCCTCAGCCGCTTCGCGCATGCGTGTGTGCACATCCCCATTTGTGGACAGCGCAGCCTTCGTCACGTCGCATATCCCGACGCGTTTCCCTTGCGCAGTCAGCAATGCGATCGTCGCACCCATCCCGATCTCCGCATCGTCCGGATGCGCCCCGACGACGAGCACATCAAGCGCGCGGCATGCCCCATCTTCGTATCCCAATATGCTCCCCCTCTTTTGTCGTATGTACCCAGGAACCGTTACCCGAGCGCACGATTGAGAAACGTTCCTGGCACACACGATGACCCATGGTGAATCGTCCGATACATCGATCGCGCATCCGATGCACTCGACACACGGCGCGAAAAATTCCGCGGGTGCATCGCTTGAATCGTAATCCGTACTTGTGGCGATCGCTGTGCACACACCGCGATCCTTGTCCCATCCGTCTGCGATGCCCTATGGAGCGGTGTCGGAATCATCGGTGTCCCCTCCTCAAATAATCACAGTATTATGATCGTACATCGTGTACTAAATCTATATATCATAACTATAAATGATGCGCCCCATAAAATCAATAACAATATACGCGCGCGTCAAGCCCGTACCGACTACTGCAACGCGTCATATCCGAGCGTCTGCCCTTTTTGCCATACGGGCACGTCCGCATCGATCGCACGGATGAGGCACTCTGCCGTCCCAAGATTTGTCGCCAGTGGCACTCCGTACACATCGCACAAGCGCAGCAGTGCGATAATGTCCGGCTCGTGTGGTTGCGCCATGAGCGGATCGCGAAAAAACAACACCACATCGAGCCCTTCAGAACAAATCATCGCACCGATTTGTTGATCGCCCCCGAGTGGCCCCGAACGCAATCGCTGGATGGGCAGCTGCGTCGCTTCCATAACGCGCGCACCCGTCGTCCCCGTAGCATACAGCGTATGCCGTGCAAAAATATGCACATACGCCAGCACAAAATTGACGAGCTCGTCCTTTTTTTTGTCGTGGGCAATCAATGCAATGCGCATCATCTTCCCTTCCTTTCGTCTGGCGGTGCATCCCAATCGATGCACTGCTCAAAGCCGTATACGACACCGACACGCTGCGGGATGTGGCGAATCGCCAGCGCAACACCCGGCATGTACGCTGCGCGGTCGTACGAATCGTGGCGAATGCGCAAGCTCTCCCCTGGTGCTCCAAAAAGGACTTCCTGCTGCGCAAAAATGCCCGGCAACCGTACGCTGTGCACGCGCATGCCGTCGATGTCCGCTCCGCGCGCGCCCGCAAGATGCTCGGCTTCGAGCGGATGGCCTTGCTTGCGCACGGCACGCACGTCCCGAATCATGCGCGCCGTCTTCAGTGCCGTCCCAGACGGGGCGTCGCGCTTTTGGTCTCCGTGCGCCTCAATAATTTCAATGTGTGGAAACCATCTTGCCGCTTCCCGCGCACAGCGCATCATGATGAGGACACCGAGCGAGAAATTCGGTGCGATCAAACAACCGACGTTGCGCTCCCGCGCCATCGTGTCCAGCGCGTGCATATGTTCTTCGCTGAGCCCCGTCGTCCCAACGACCGCATGCACCCCATGCTGCAACGCAATGGCTGCGTGCGCCTGCGCAACGTCTGGTATCGTAAAATCAACGAGCACATCGGCCGTCGTCCGCCACAACGCCCGCTCAAGCACCGCCTCGACACATACGCCACACGGCGACAACCCGACAAGCACACCCGCATCGACCCCGCCGTGCGATGGCGACACCGCACATGCTAGGGTAAAATCCGGCTCACCAAGCACCATTTTGACGACTTCGCGCCCCATGCGTCCACCCGCGCCAGCGACCGCCACCCGAATCCCCATCATCGTCCCCTCCACTGTACGCCACCGGATACGAATCAATCCATCGATGCGTTTCACAAAAACGCTTTATGCGATCATGCAAAAAACAACCCACTCGATCTATGTGTTCCATAGGGAATGACTTACCGATCGTTGCGCGGCCAACGGTGCGCATCGCGCGTGCGAAACTTATTCATCGCCTGATCAAAGGCGTGCTCAAGATCAATCCCGAGCGCGTTGGCAAAACAAACGACGACAAACAACACGTCTGCCAACTCCATCGCAATCGAACCTGGGGGCTCGTCCGCACGCTTCGGTTTTTGCCCAAACGCGTCATTGACTTCCCGCGCAAGCTCACCGACTTCTTCCGTCAAGCGCGCCAACATGACGAGTGGCGTAAAATATCCATCTTTATACTGCGCAATGAGCGCATCGACTTCCCGCTGCACGTCGCATATCGTTTTCATCTGCTCACCCATTCCACACGATATTTCCCCCACGTATCGTACCGAACGCGCCCACCCATTGCAACATCAGCGCACGACGACCGCATCGTCGCCCAATACCCCACGCAACAACCGCAACAACGGCGCACACACGTCAACAAAATACGTCGGAGCAAGCGCGATCACTTTGTGTGTACGGGCATAACGCACGTACACACGCGTACTTCCAGGATACCGCCGCAACATGTTTGCAATGCGCTGCACACGGCCAGGTGCCTCATCCTCCGCGCGCAACAAAATCCACAGTGCCGGCTCCGCAGAAGTATGGGGCTCAGATCGGCGCGGTCGGGCATGTGGCACTGTGCGCGGACGTGTCTGCGCCAGTGCCGGGCGATGCGCCAGCCGCTGCGTCACATTTGGATCATCGACGTCCATCACGTGCGATACGACAAGCTGCACTTTGTGGTCGCGCTCCTCGAGCCGCCCGATCCACGCTTTCACCGCGTATCGCTGCACGGTGTCGTGGATGCACGCCCACACCGCCGGCAAGGCGACGACGGTCAACGAAGCACACTGGTCTTCGATCGTCAGCAGCGCCATCGCTTTGGCCGTCTTCGTGCGCAGCAGCTTGATCGCCAACACCCGACCGATACACACGATATCGACCGGCAACGTCACGTTGCCTAACGCATGGATCGAAACGATGCCATGCGCACGCATAAACGGCGCATACGCATCGAGCGGATGGCCAGACACGTACACGCCCAGCACATTGCGCTGCTGCGCAAGCTGCTCTGTTTGCGACAACATCGGCACTTCGGGCAGGGCGATCGTCCAATTGGGCTGCATGAGCAGTCCAAGCGATGCATCACGGACAACAGCACGCAAAGCCCGCGTTTTTTGCGCACGCTTCGCCACGTCGGGCAACACCGCTTGCCACTGTGCCCGATGCCCGTCCGCACACCCATCAAACGCCCCTGCACAAATGAGCGCATCGACCGCCTGAACCGATCCAGTGTCCCAATCAAAGCGATGCACAAAGTCCGCAAACGATGCATACGCGCCACCCGCTTCGCGCTCTGCGACGATCGCATCGATCGTCCGCTGCCCGACACCACGCACAAGCTGCAACCCCAGCCGCACCGCATACCGATGCGCATGGCCTTCTGCAATGCGTTCCGGCATGGTCTGCGCCACACTCGCATTGATGTGCGGTGCAAGGACGACGACACCAAGGACGTGGCAATGCGCCACTGCCTTCGCGATCGTCTCTGGCCGGTGCGTCACGACGGCACACATCCAGCCCACGGGATCGTGCGCTTTCATATACGCGGTACGGTACGCCAGCATCGCATACGCCGTCGCATGCGCCTGCGGAAATCCGTAGCCCGCAAACCGCTCAATGACCGCAAACACGTCCTCGGCTTGCTGCCGCGTGACCCCGTGTGCGATACACCCGTCATGAAACGCCGTACGCTGCGCCATCATAAGCTGTGGGTTTTTTTTGGACACCGCAGCGCGCAGTACGTCCGCTTGCTGCATCGTCATCCGCGCCAGACGCGTCGCAATGCGCATCACTTGCTCTTGGTACACAATAACCCCGTACGTCGGTGCGACGATGTCGATGATGTCCGGATGCGGCGCATGGATCGGCTCCAATCCGTTTTTCGTACGCACGTATTGGTCCACAAACGCCATCGGTCCGGGACGACACAACGCCATCACCGCCGCCAATGCAGGTACGTCGGTCGGCTGTACCGTGCGCAACACCCGATCGACCTGCTCCAACTGAAACACACCGAACGTCAATCCCTGACCCAACATATCGAACGTTTGCTGATCGTCAATGCCGATCTGATCCCACTGTGGCGACACACCGGATGTCTGCTTAGACAACGCACACGCCGTCTCCAAAATAGACAACGTTCGCAAACCCAAAACGTCCATTTTGACGAACCCAAACGCATCCAAATCGCCCATCGTCAACTGCAACACCGCAGGGGACGTATGGGGCACGACTGCCGTCAATGAACGCACCGGTGTGCGCGATATGACGACACCCGCAGCATGCGTAGACATGTGCCGAGGCAGCACTTCCAGCCGCGATGCCCACTGCACCCAGCTGTCGATGCGCGCATCCGATGCACACCACGACCGTACCGCTTCACGATGTGCCCGTGCGTCCGCAAGCGACGTGCGCGCAGGCACGAGTGCGACCATGCGCTCGATGTGTTGCTGTGCGATGCGCATGCGACTTCCGACGTGGCGCAACGCCTGCCGTGGCCCATACACCGCGATGGCACCGACGAGCGCGACGTGCTCCGCACCGTACTTCTGTACGATGTACGCGAGCACTTCCCCGCGCCGCTGGTCATCGATGTCGATGTCGATGTCCGGCATCGTCGCCCGCGATGCATTGAGAAACCGCTCAAACAAAAGCCCATACCGCAACGGATCGATCTCGGTCACCCCAAGCACGTACGCGACCAAACACCCCGCGACCGAACCCCGTCCCGGACCAACCCCGATGCCGATGCGCTTGGCGTGCTGCACAATGTCGTGGATGATCAAAAAATAATCAACAAACCCGAGTGCTTCAATGACCGCCAGCTCTTCAGACAGCCGCGCTTGCGCCGACGCATGATCTGCCCCATACGCCCGCGTACACCCCTCATGGCACAGCGTCCGCAAGCGATGCGTGCCGTCCACAATCGCAGGCAACCCGCCGTCTGTGCCAAAAGGAACATCTGCATGACACAACGATGCAATCGTAAGCGTCGCTGCAAGCGCTTCTGGACACGATCGAAACCGCTCCACCATGTCCTGCGGACTGACGAGTGCGCCAGCACACTGCCGCGATGCGTCATCTTCCGCCGTGAGCAAGCGGCACAGCGGCGCATCTTCCGGCACTGCGCAACAAATCACATCCGTACCGACAAGCGACACCCCGATTCGCCCAGCAAGCGTCTGCAATGCATGGACGCGCACCGCCGCCTCAAGCGATCCATCGTGCACCGCCTCAATATAAAACGACGGACACACCGCGACAAACTGCCGCACGACATCTTCTGCCCAGTCAAACCGCTCCATCGCAATACACCGCGCGACTTCCCCATCGACACCGCCACTCAGTACGACGAGCCCCTCTACATGCAACGCAAACACGTCCCACGGAATCGGCACCGCGCACGAAGCGAGCGCACACACGTGCGCATATCCTTGCGCAGTCCGGGCAAGGACGACGACGTCGTACGCCTCGACACCCCCACGTGCACTTTGGATCGATAGCTCACAACCGTACAATGGCTGGATCCCTACGCGCGCGCAAGCACGTGCAAACGGAACAAACCCATACACCGTATGGCGATCGGTCAATGCCATCGCCTCATACCCCAGCGCATGCGCCCGATCGACCAGATCATCGACAGACGCGACACCGAGCCCTAAGCTGTACATGCTTCGCACGTGCAATGGTACGTACATCGCCCTAACCCAACACGATGCGCCGATGCGTCCGCTTACCGACTTGCACGATGTCGCCCACACCGACGACGATCGGTGCAGACGCATCCGTAAGACGGATGCCATTGAGATAACATCCCCCACTGGCGATCGTCCGCTTGGCCTCTGCCATCGACGGCTGCATACCGAGCGTCACGAGCAACCGCGCCCATCCGATCGCCCCCTCATCAAGCGCACTGCGATCAAGCACGACGTCCTCCATCTCCTCCGGCAAAGCCCCCCGCTGATGCACCGCGACAAACGCCTCTTGTGCCACGTCCGCAGCCGCGCGTCCATGGTACATCGCGGTCAACGTATGCGCCAGATGCATTTTTGCGTCACGGGGATGCTTCTCCCCCGTCCGCACACCGTCAATCCACAGATCGACTTCTGCGCGCGTCATCCCCGCAGCAAGGCGCATCATGTCTTCGAGCAGCGCATCCGGAATGCTCATCGTCTTTCCGTACATATCGCGTGGCAGATCGAGCAAACAAATCGCATTGTGCAAACTTTTGCTCATCTTGTGCACGCCGTCGGTCCCTGGCAACAGCGGCATCGTCATGACGACTTGTGGCGGTGCACCGTATTCGCGCTGCAATACACGTCCCATGAGCAAATTAAACGTCTGATCCGTCCCCCCAAGCTCAATGTCCGAACCCAAATGCACCGAATCGTACGCCTGCATGAGCGGATACAAAAATTCATGCAGTGCAATCGGTTGCTGCGTGGCGTACCGTTTTTGAAAATCATCGCGCTCAAGCATGCGTGCCACGGTCACTTTCGCCGATAGTCCGACGACGTCTGTCAACGTCAACGGCTGCAACCACGCTGCATTGTACACGATGTCTGCGCGATCGATATCAATGATCCGCGCGAGCTGGTCGCGGTACGTCTGCGCATGCCGCTGCACGTCTTCTTCCGTCAGTGGCTTGCGCGTGACAGACTTGCCCGTCGGGTCGCCGATGCGCGCCGTAAAGTCCCCAATGATCAGCTGGATTCGATGCCCGTACTTCTGAAACGCCCGCAGTTTGTGCAAGACGACCGTATGCCCGATGTGCAAATCCGGTGCCGTCGGATCAAGCCCTAATTTGACACGCAAAGGAACGCCCGTCCGCACACTGTGCACAATCTTCTCCGTCAACCCATCCGCAGGAATAATTTGGGCAGCGCCCGCACTGAGCACATCGACTTGTTCCATGATGTGCGCGCGCTCTGATGCACTGCATGATTGTCCTACATCCACGCGATCCTCTCCTTATCGATCGTAATTCTCATCACTGAAGCATATACCCTAAAAAAAACTTTTTGCATCCTATTGGTGTATCGCAACCAAACAACAC
>JAGWXQ010000194.1 GCA_018969805.1 Paenibacillaceae bacterium
TGGACAGATTGCATTTGCCGACGACGCGTGAGCACATGCACGCGTCTTTGGTGCGCGCGATGGGGTGGCAACCACATGCGCTTCGGGGCAATAGTGATACATACGTTTTTTTGTTACGAATACGCGTTTTTATGAAAACATCGTTCCAGAGGATACTTTTTGCGATCAAGCAAAAGGCGGTTTTGTTCGATAGGATCGATGTGATGAAATAGGAATGAGTAGGAGCATCAAGTGGCGTTGAGACGCTGATGTGCAATAAAGGATGTGTGGTGCCAAGAAACTTGCGCGCGTATTTTTCCACGATGTACCGTGGCATACACCCCTTCTCTTTTACGACAAAATGTAGTATAATAAGATCATCTTCGTCGGAAATGGGGTGGTACAAATGGTGCAATCACTTGTGGAGGAATATTTGGAACAAAAATTGATGGAAGCGAAGCAGTATTTCGAACGAGCGGTCGATTGCAAGCATACGGCGTTTGATGACTTGTATCCGTACATGCTGGAGCATCCACAGTTTTTTTGGTATAAACGTTATGTCGCTTGGTCACAATTGTTGACGATCGTAGAAATATGCCGCGATTGCGCGTATGCGTGGGAAGTCCATTTTACACACAAACAAGCGCAGTATGTCCGAGAAAAAGTGATGTCAGCGAACGTTCTTGATCATTGGTATGAGGCGATGCACAATGGTTCCCATGAACGAGTCGGGTGAGGTGGACTGGAGCGTGCAACACATAGCAGATGAACAGCTCGACGCGTATCGGAAAGCGGGGACGATGCTCGTCGTGCGTCGTGGCGATCGCGCGATGGATGTCCGCGGTACTGTCGTTGCCTGGGATGACATGAGTGTTTTGATACGCAAGCGTGGGTCTCGCGCGGTCGTAAAACTTGCGCGAAAGTATCGATATGAGCCGTACGAGCGCAATGCCCCACAATGCGAGGTGGACGATGAGCGCGGATGAGTGGATTCGCAAAATGACGCATACGATCGTAGCATATTGGGACACACCCGCTGCGCAAAGGCAACGGGTGTCTCGTGATGCGCACACGCCTTGGGCGGATCGTTTTTTTGGTGTGGGTGCGTACGTTTGGCGGCGATGGTGGGCTCAGTGGCGGTCGAGGCGATAAAACGTACCGACGCTTAGTAGGGATGGCAATGGAATGTAGCGCGTCGTGTCGCTGGCGTATGGATGGGCAATACCGATGAGCGTGCACGCGTCTGACCACTGGATCCATCCGCGCACGCCGTACGGTGTGGACGCTTGCTCTTGATGCGTTGCATAGATCAGGGGTGCATCGGTTTGGACGATGCGGTCTGGATTGATCGGCGGGGCATCGATCCAGGAAATGTTTGCGTACGGATCGATTGCTTCGCGGGTGTGTACGCGTGTGGGGGTGCTCTTTGTGCCATCGCAGCGGTGTTCTACAGCGGGAGGGGGCGCGCCAGGGGGTACAGGGTCGCCCGTCCATGCGTCTGTCGTGCCGTGGGCAGCGGTCGCTTGCATCGGATGCGGGTATGCTGTAGCGCGAAGTGGTGCACTGCCTACAGCAAATTCACGCAGCAATCCGTCGTGATCAAATAGGACGATGCCCAGCTGGGGTGCAGATCCGATGATGATCGCTGTTGCGTCGTCGTCGATGCGGGTCGCAGTGCGTGGCGCGGTGTACCAAGTGTGCAGGTGCAATGTCGCTGCAATCGATGCGATTGTTTGATCGACTTTGTCTTGCGGGGGCGACACGTGTGTTTGTGCGCGTGCATTGGGCAGTGGCGTTTCTTCGGACATTGGGGCGATCAGTGCGTGACAGCTGCACAGCAACAAACTCAACGAGACACATACGGTCAAGCACACGCGGTTCATATTGTTGCCCCTCTCTTGCGGTTATGCCCAGTGTATGCGGACGGGGCTAAAACACATGTCAGAGCGTGTCGCGCGAATTGTGTTTGTATGCGACATTGTGGCAGTGTCGTCATTCTGGGGATGCATTGGAGGTGTGGCGATGTGGAGTAAACATTGGACGACGTTTTTGGGGCTTTTATTGTTTCTTATTGCGTTTTTTATGCTGATCAAAGAGACGTGGGATAGTGCCTGGATTACCCCATTTGTGAAAATTATGTTCGGACTCGTGTTCGCAGGCGCGTTGCTTGCAGGCGGTGCGCAGCTCATGGTTCGGGCAGTGCAAGGAGCGCAGAAGCGAAAAAATCAGAAGTTTTTGGGGAGTTGACGTGTGGTTTTGGTGTGTCTGTTTTATTTACTACATACGCATTTGCCGGAGTGTATTATGCGCTATGGACTCCGCTGACGGTGTTTACCGTGATGATTGCTACGGTCATGTTCGTGCTCGTATGTGCTTATCGTAATGCGCTGCGATTGCTCATGAACGTGTCGCTGCTTGGGGGTACTTTGGCACCGCTGTCTTTGCGTCCAGAGACAGATCAGGTGTTTGCGTTGTTTTTGTACATGCTCGTGCTTAATGCCGGTGTGTTTTTTATTGCGATCCAAAAAA
>JAGWXQ010000195.1 GCA_018969805.1 Paenibacillaceae bacterium
GGGGTGACGCTTACGGTCGATGAAGTAAAAAAATTGCGGGACTTACTCAACACGCTTGATTTGGAATAAGAGGCATGTTTTTACTGCGCGCGGTGGTGTTGGGTTTTTTCGGATCGGCAATAGAACTACGGAACACAGGGGTGCGTAAGATGACGATCGTTTCTCAAGTACAGCCGATGATCGATCGGTATGAGCTGCTCAGTGAGCTGCTTTGTGATCCGGATATTTCCTTCAAGCTGGATAAGCTGCGCGCATACAGTAAGGAGCAATCGGAGTTGCAACCGGTGTACGATGTCGTCGTTACTCTGCGCAGGCAGTATGCACAGCGCGACGATGTGCGGGCGATGCTTGATGAGGCACTTGAAGACGATATGCGCACACTCGTAAAAATAGAGCTTGATGCGTTGAACTCGGATATTGCAGCGGGTGAAGCGCAGCTGCACGCGCTCATCCAACCACGGGATCCGTACGACGGACGCGACGTCATCGTCGAAATTCGTGGCGCGGCTGGTGGCGAAGAAGCGGCGTTGTTTGCTGCGGTATTGTATCGCATGTATGCGAAGTATGCGGATGCCCAAGGATGGCGTGTCGATGTCATAGAGGCGAGTGAGAGCGATCTCGGTGGATTTAAGGAAATTATTTTTACGGTAAAAGGGCAAGGGGTGTATCGGAAGCTGAAGTACGAAAGTGGCGCGCACCGTGTACAGCGCGTACCTGATACAGAATCGAGTGGACGCATTCATACATCGACAGCGACTGTTGTCGTGATGCCAGAAATAGAGGATGTCGATGTCGAAATTCGCGATGCGGACATTCGTGTAGATACGTTTTGTTCGAGCGGTGCTGGTGGGCAATCTGTCAATACGACGAAATCTGCCGTGCGTGTGACACACATTCCGACAGGCATTGTCGCGACGTGTCAAGATGGAAAGTCACAAAACTCGAATAAGGAGCTTGCAATGCGCGTTTTGCGGGCACGCATTTATGAAAAGCGGCTTCAAGAAGAGACGAGCAAATACGATGCCGAGCGCAAGGCGAAAGTCGGTACGGGCGACCGAAGTGAACGCATTCGTACGTACAATTATCCACAAAGCCGCGTGACCGACCACCGGATTGGGCTTACGATTCATCGGTTGGCGATGGTTCTTGATGGAGACTTGGACGAATTCGTCGCAGCACTTGCGATCGCTGCCCAAAATGATCGGGTTGAAAGTGGGGCAACATGAATACGACGAGGGACGTCTATATGCAGACGGTAGTCGCCTTGCGCCAAGGCGACGTCGAAGATGCAAACATTGTTTCTGAACGGTTGATCGGACACGTTCTGGGCGTGACGCGGACGAAGATGTTGATGCGATGGAGCGATGAGATGGACGACGATGCGCGAGCGCGGTTGCGGCCGTTGTTGGAGCGGCGCATTGCAGGAGAACCGTTGGAATACATCATTGGGGAATGTCACTTTTTGGGACGGAGTTTTGCGGTAGATGGTGCAGTGCTCATCCCCCGTCCAGAGACCGAGCAACTCGTACAATGGACGATCCAGCTTTGTGCGCAGCGTGCATCGCAGTGGGGGCATCCAGGGCACATCATTGATTTGGGCACTGGGAGTGGAATCATCGCCATATCGAGCGCACTGGCGTTGCCGGATTGGCAAGTGACGGCGATCGACCGCAGTCCTGAAGCTTTGCGCGTCGCCCGAGCAAATGCCCAGCGTCACGATGCAGCCCACCGCGTGACATGCGCCGAAGGGGATTGGCTGATGCCGCTTGCGCAGTGCATGCCGATCGCAAATGCAGTCGTTGTGAGCAATCCCCCGTACGTGCCTACAGCAGTAATTGATACGTTGCAGTGGGAAGTACGGCATCATGAGCCACACGGGGCATTGGACGGCGGGTACGACGGATTGCAGGCGATACGCGACATTATTGATCAAATAAGGCATTTTGATTGGACACCGACAGTATTTGTTTGTGAAGTTGGGCACGATCAAGCGGGAGAAGTCGTTCGGATGCTGCAGCACGAACACCGTTGGACGGAAGTTGCAGCGCATCCAGATTTTGCAGGCGTCGATCGTTACGTTATTGCGCAGGTGGGCGTATTCGGTTGATGGTTATAAACGGCCGTTCTCGGACAAAACGATAGTGCGTGTTTTGTCTGAGAGGGGTGCGTGTGCAATGGGGCGTTGTGCCTTGTTCGTAGTAATGGCGTTCAGTATAGGATGGATGAGCAGCACGGAGGCGATGGCGGCGCAGTGGGCGTTGCGCGTCGTGGCGGCATCGGATCGAACGGTTGATCAAGAGATGAAGGCGCACGTGCGCGATGCGTTGTTGCCGTTTGTTCATCGTGCTGTCCGCATCGTGCCTTATGGTGCGGATCCGCACTATTGGGAGCGAGAGGCAGTACGCGCATTGCATCACAATCGACTCGATGTGCCGATACGGGTGGAGATTGTCGAGCGGATCGTGCGGTTCGAACCAACAGGAGTTCGCGCAAG
>JAGWXQ010000196.1 GCA_018969805.1 Paenibacillaceae bacterium
GTCTTGCCGTATTTTACCGCTGTATTGTGTACGATGTACTTGTACTTCAATAAATTGTCGGCGGTCTTGGTCAACGTATCAAAACGGAAATTGATTTCTCCTTGACCAGCAGAAGCTACTTCGTGGTGGTGTCGGTCGATGCGCAATCCCGCATCCATCATGAGCCGGCACATCTCACTGCGGATGTCCTGCTGTGAATCCATCGGCTGCACCGGCACGTACCCGCCTTTTGTCGGCACTTTAAAGCCAAGATTGGGCTCTTGATCGATGCGTCCGCTGTTCCAAATGCCCTCAGAAGAATCGACTTCGTAAAAAGACTGGTTCATGCCCGAATCGTACGCCACACTGTCAAAGATGAAAAACTCTGACTCAGGACCAAAAAATGCCTTCGTTCCGACTCCGCTTTCTTGCAAAAATTGCTCTGCACGCAAAGCGATGCCACGCGGATCACGATCGTAACTGTGCCCATCCGGTGTAACAATGTCGCACATCACGATCGCCGTCGGATGCGCGGTAAACGGATCGACGTAGGCCGTCGTCAAATCGGGCAGCATGACCATGTCAGATTTGTCGATCGTACAATACCCTGGTATCGACGACCCGTCAAACGCCACACCGATGCGCAGTACGTCTTCATCGACTTCGACTGCCGGCAACGAAATGTGCTGCGCTTTTCCCGAGAGACCGACAAATCGAAAATCGATCCACTCGATGTGTTTTTCCTGAACCCACTGCAAAAATTGCTGTCCAGTCATGATGCGCAAACCTCCTCTTGATTAAGAACCGCGTGCAGGACCATTGCCCCCACAGCTGATGACCACGTCATTGTACTTCACGCTGCGCACCGGTGTCAAGCGCAAACCCCGATCAGCCATCGAATATGCCGCAATACCTGACATCTTTGCTGCAATACGTGAGAGATGCATACATCAACAAACGACAGTGCGTAAATAAAAACAACCGTTCCAAATACAATAAAAAATATCATGAACGGTATGTGACCATGTGCTACAAAAAAAAAAAATTTACGCATTGCATGCAGCGATCAGATCGCGTATAATACTTAGGTGTGCACTTGTACTTCACTGTTTTTTTTGATTGCGTAAAGCGTTTCGTCATCTCGGCGCGCATCGCACAGCGATACGCCCTGTATGCACCGTCGGTCACGTCGAGTACTAATCCGTATTTCAATACATCGATTCTTTCAGGCAAACGTGTCGCATGCTTTTTCGGCGCATACACCCCTCTGGATCCATGTCATCAATAGGGAATTAGTATGATTACACTACGTCGATGCCGGGCATCGATCACAAGAAGGGAGTGATATCGATGCGATTTCGTACCGCGAAAATCCATACGTTTCGACGTTGGGGCTTAGGTTTGACGCTTCTGGGCATGCTCATCATGGTCAGCAGTACTGCTGCATACGTATTTCAAGTGTCTGGCGCGAGCGTCATCGCGGCAATTGGACTGATCCTTGGTATATTGACGATGGGAAGCAGTATGTTTGTGTATTTCTGGGCAGGGATGCTCTCGACACACGCATTGCACATCGTATGCCCGTCGTGCGACCGCGTCACAAAATTGCTGGGACGATCAGATCGGTGTTTGTATTGCCGCACCCCACTGTCGCTTGATCCACCGCAGCCTGTGCCAAATCATTCTTCTTCTTGAATTTTTTTCCGTTTTTTCGACATCGGTTCCCCGCTACGCATTTTTTGAAATATTTTTTGTATGATTACCACTTCGTTCCAATTTCAATTGTTGGTTGCTTTTTTTATTTCTTAATCATTGAAAGTACATGCATATTCGCGCATTTATTTTTTTGAATGACTTTTGTAATTTTTTGGCAAACGTACTTGTCCTCTGTTTGAACATATGGTATAGTAGTTTCAGTTACTCTTCTTCATCATGGAGGAACACCAAAATCATCCCAAAAAGGAGTGGGGATCATGAGCGTTACGATCAAAGACATCGCGCGTCTGGCTGGAGTCAGTTATTCGACCGTGTCTAAAGCCCTCAACAACAGTCCGCTTGTCCGCACGGAAAAAAAACAGCGCATTCGTGAGCTTGCAAAACAACTCGGCTATCAGCCGAATATGGTTGCAAAGAGCCTCGTATCGAAGCGCAGCATGTCGATCGGGATCGTATTGCCGTCGTTTGATTCATCTGCTACTGGCGTACTTCTGGAACAAGTGCACAACGAACTGCTCCGCCGCCGTTATGATGTCGTGCTCTCCATGTTGCCTACAGAAGCAGCGATTGACTTCTTTCTCCGCCAGCGCGTCGATGGCATTATCGCCTTTGAAGATTTGCGTCCGACGACTGTCGCCAATCGCATGACGACCGAGTTGCCGATGGTATCAATCGGATCTGCACCGGTATTTAGCTCCCGGTATGCGCTGGTCGATACGAAGCGCAAAGACGCCATTCGACAAGCGGTACGGTATTTGCATGGACGTGGTCATC
>JAGWXQ010000197.1 GCA_018969805.1 Paenibacillaceae bacterium
AATCAATTTGCCATTTGAGCGTGCAGTGGCGATCGACCTTGCGGGGCGTGACGTATTGCAGGCGGTACAGATGAGCGTCAATCCAAAAGTGATCGAAACCCCACTCGTATCCGCTGTAGCCAAAGACGGCATCGAAGTCAAAGTAAAGGCGCGCGTCACTGTGCGCGCCAACATCGATCGGCTCGTCGGGGGCGCAGGGGAAGAGACGATTATGGCACGCGTCGGCGAAGGCATCGTGACGACGGTCGGATCGTCGCCGTCACACAAAGACGTCCTGGAAAATCCTGACTCGATTTCCCGCACGGTACTGAGCAAAGGGCTCGATGCAGGGACGGCGTTTGAAATACTCTCGATTGACATTGCCGATGTCGATGTCGGAAAAAACATCGGTGCCCACTTGCAGACGGAGCAAGCGGAAGCAGACAAGCTCATCTCGCAAGCGCGCGCAGAGGAACGCAGAGCGATGGCGGTCGCGACGGAACAAGAAATGCGCGCCCGTGTAGAAGAAATGCGTGCCAAAGTCGTAGAAGCAGAATCGCTCGTTCCGATGGCGATGGCAGAGGCGCTACGGAAGGGCACGCTCGGTGTCATGGACTACATGGCGCTCCAAAACGTCGCAGCCGATACGTCCATGCGCACAGCGTTTGGAAAACCTGAGGAAAAATTATGAGCATCACAATCATAGAACAACTCTTTTATTTCACTATTCTCTTGGGGGTCGTTTTTGCGATCTATCGCGTCGTACGCTTTTTCAAACAATTTGCGTTGAGACCAGCATCACGCTTGTCGATGCACGAAAAGGAAAACCCCAATAGAGTACCTGTCAAAATGCCCCAAAAGCAGGTACAGAAGACACCAGTACCGACCGCACCACAACGCGCGCAACCGATAAGACCAAAGAGCGTACCGCACCAACAAGCGATCGAAGGCATGAAGTGGCGGGAAGTGTTGGGGCCACCCCGCGCGTACATGTGGAGAAATGCCATGATCCAAAGAAGCAGGGTAAATAAACGCAATGACCAACTATGAGCAACATGGTTGCCCAAGCAACATCGTTTCATCAAAATATATCCCGCTGGTGCGTCAAGTTGATCACGAGTAAACCAGAATCCTTCTCCGAAAAAGCAACATTACGGACACAGCCGAAGCCCATGTGGGGCACGTGTCCGTAAGGTGCTTTGGGCGTGTTCGTCGATAACATCGCGAGAAATGCAGTATTTATTTTGCACATACAAGTAAAAATCCAAAATAATAAGGAGTGACATCGATGACAGGAACAAAATGGACAATAGCGATGGTGTTGTGTCTTGGCTTTACGGTAGGTGTGGGCATGATTGAAGGTGCATTTGCACAAGCGAAGACAAAAAACGCACAGCAGCCGATGGTGCTCGTCTTTGATACGAAGAAAACCAAACAACCAACCATATTCCTTTCATTACAAGGAGAACCTGGTGCATCGCTTGGCAAAGCACAGCTGAATAACAAAGCAGATACGGTACAGCTGAACAAGCACGGGCGCAAAAATGGACAAGAAGTGTGGATCGTTCATGGAAGTCCAGAGAAGACATCTGGACCGTACCAGGTCACAAACGCAACCGCAAATACGTTTCAGTTGCTTGCGGATGCTCTTTCTGTTAACGAAAAAACGGGTAAAAAGACCTCCGAAAAAGTAGTTGGGGATATCAATACGGATGAAACGGTGACCATATTGGCATCGGGCAAGCTTCCCGATGTGACGATTCGTTGGGGAGATGGGAAGTCAGAGCGCGTGCGGAGATCGGGTGTGGTGGCGCATACGTATGCGAAAACGGGTACGCATGAAGTATCGATAGTGGGCACGTTGCCGTGGTATGGATCAGAGATCAACACATTGATGGACAATGCGTACAGCGCATCTTCTGAAGATTTAGAGTCTGATCATCAGTCTTTGGTGGCGGTGAACCAATTTGGCGCATTGGGGACAAAGAGCTTGCGTGGTGCGTTTCGCAATGCCGTCCATTTGATCAAAGTGCCGGATGCGTTGCCGAGCACAGTGACGGATATGAGCCAGATGTTTCAAGGTGCAATATCGTTCAATCAACCACTTGAGAAGTGGAACGTCTTGAAGGTGACGGATATGAGCTGGATGTTTTGGGGCGCCACATCGTTCAATCAACCGCTAGAGAAGTGGAATGTGTCGAAGGTCACGAATATGATCGGGATGTTTTCTATGGCGACATCGTTTAATCGACCGCTCGAGAAATGGAACGTTTCTCAGGTGACGGATACGACCGGGATGTTTTTGGGCGCAAAATCATTTAATCAGCCACTTGGGAAGTGGAATGTCTCAAATGTGACGAGGATGAACTATATGTTTAATGACGCAACATCGTTTAATCAACCACTTGAGCAGTGGAATGTCTCCAAAGTTACAGATATGAGCGGGATGTTTCAAGGTGCAGCATCGTTCAATAAACCACTT
>JAGWXQ010000198.1 GCA_018969805.1 Paenibacillaceae bacterium
CGTGTGCAGTATGGCGGTGGTGTACGCACGATGGCGGATGCACAGCGGATGTTTTCGTGTGGTGTACAACGTGTGGTCGTTGGCACGGCAGCTGTCGGTGATACGGAGTTTATCCAAGACCTTTTTCATACGTATGATTCGGAGCGCATCGTGATCGGCATTGATGCGCGCGACGGGTTTGTGGCGACGCAAGGGTGGCTGGAGACGTCCCAGTGGCGTGCAGAAGCGTTGGCGCAGCGGCTGTGCGCGCTTGGTGCGACACAGTTTGTGTTTACGGACATCGGCCGCGATGGGGCGATGCGTGGTCCAAACGTCGAGGCGTTGCGGTGTTTTTCCAGTGGGCACGATGGGCGTGTCATCGCCTCGGGTGGTGTGTCACGCATTGAGGACATTGAAACGTTGCGTTCGTGCAGTGATGCGCGATGTACGGGTGTCATTGTTGGGCGTGCGTTGTATACGGGAGCGGTGTCGTTGCGCGATGCGCTCGCATGTGAGCACGGCGTATGATTACGAAGCGCATTGTCCCGTGTTTGGACGTCAAAGAGGGGCGCGTCGTCAAAGGAGTACAGTTTTTGTCGCTCCAAGATGCAGGTGATCCTGTCGCGCTTGCAGCGCGCTATGATGAAGAAGGTGCAGATGAGCTCGTTTTTTTGGACATATCTGCTTCGCATGAGGGGCGCAAGACGATGGTGGAAGTCGTCGCACAGACGGCGGGCTCGCTCATGATTCCGTTTACCGTCGGTGGGGGTATTTCGACGACAGACGATATGCGTGCGTTGTTGCGGGCGGGCGCGGACAAAATCAGCATCAATACAGCAGCAGTGCTTGATCCGACGCTCATTACGCGTGGGGCGATGCAGTTTGGAGCGCAGTGCATCGTTGTTGCCATCGATGCCCGTTGGTGTGCGGACGAACAGACGTGGATCGTCGTCACACACGGGGGAAGAAGAAAGACGGCGTTGCGGGCATTGGAGTGGGCGGAGCAGTGTGTGCAATGCGGTGCGGGTGAGTTGTTGGTGACATCGATGGATCGGGATGGGACCAAAGAAGGATATGACATTGCGTTGACGCGGGCCGTCGCCGCGCGGGTTGCGGTGCCGGTCATCGCCTCGGGTGGTGCGGGGTGTGTGGCACACGTACGTGACGTATTGACGATTGGGCAGGCGGATGCGGCGTTGGCAGCGTCGATTTTTCATTACGCGCAATCAAGCATTGGGGTTGTAAAAAATGTATTGCGTGAAGAGGGGGTGCATGTCCGATGAACCTACAGTGCGACACATTGCTGCAGCGCATCCGATGGGACGAAGCGGGGCTTGTGCCGGTCGTCGTGCAGCATGCACATTCTGGGATTGTCCTTACCGTAGCGTATGCAAATGAAGAGGCGGTATTGCGCACGTGTGCATTGGAGCAATCCGTCTTTTGGAGCCGCTCTAGGCGCAGTTTGTGGCACAAAGGAGAGACATCGGGGCACGTCCAGCGTGTCGTTGCATTGTCGATCGACTGTGACGGCGATGCGCTCATTTACCACGTGGTCCCGCAGGGACCGGCGTGCCATACCGGAAATACGACGTGTTTTTATCGTTCGGCGTCGTTTCCGACGCTTCATGCACTCGCGCAGACGATCGAAGATCGTGATGTGCGGCGGCCTGAAGGGTCGTATACGACGTATTTATTTAATAAGGGCACGGACAAAATTTGTAAAAAAATTGGGGAAGAAAGTGCCGAAGTCATCGTTGCTGCCAAAAATACAAACAAGCACGAGTTGATGAGTGAAGCGAGCGACTTGCTGTTTCATCTGTTGGTGTTGTTGCGAGACCAACGCGTTGCACTGGACGACGTGCTCGCAGAGCTTGCGCGGCGCCAACAACAATGACCTTTGGCAGTATTCATCGTTTGATGACGAAGGAAAGAGGGTACAGCGATGAAGTTTTTTTCAAAGAAAAATTCTACGGATAAAAAGAAATCAAAAAAAAGTAACGTCATTATGTTGCCAAACGACGCACACTACCACCGCCAGCGGGGCATGGCGATGATGAACAACAACCAAAACGAAGAAGCGCTGCTCTGTTTCAAAAAAGCATTAGAAATTGATCCGAATGACATTGAGACGCTCACTGCGATTGCGATGCTGTTGACAGAAATAGAGCGTGCGGAAGAAGCGCTCGTCATGTGCAACTTTGTTTTGGACCGGTTGGATGACGATCCGGATCAAATATATGTATTGATGGCAACGAATTATGTAAGCATTTTGCAATTTGATGCAGCGTATCGGGCGTTGGAGTTGGTACGCACAACGGGAAAAAACAAGTACGTATGTGCGGATGCGAAAAGAATGCAGCGGGAGATTGAGCAGTATTGTGAAGACAGTGAGCGCGATAAACATTTTTTTGATTTTGATCGTGCGCTGTTGTTTTTCAAAGTCAATGACTTTGATCGGGCGGAGCAATTG
>JAGWXQ010000199.1 GCA_018969805.1 Paenibacillaceae bacterium
CTTTATGAATTTGCCAGTGCATGCCCGTCGTCGAAGCATCGAACACGTGCATGCGGTACATGCCGAGGTTGTGGGTACGCGTCGTTGGATGCTCGGTGTAGACGAGCGGGAGCGTAATAAACGGTCCACCGTCGCCTGCCCACGACGTAATGACCGGGACGCTGCGCAATGGCTGATGTGCAATGCTGCGGTACAAAATCGGTGCCCGACGCACAGACGATGTCCCCAGGCGCAATACGTCTACAGCGCGGTGGCGCATCCCCCACAGCTCGCGCAGCGCGCCCTGCCCAAACGACTGCACAAACCGCACCGCATCAGTGACAAACTGCTCTGGACGTGTCCCAAAAGCGAGCTCAACACGGCGCATCGTCCCAAACAAATTGGTCACGATCGGAAACGAACTGCCCTCAACGCGACGAAACAACAACGCCGGCCCTTGTTCTGCGATGACGCGCCGATGAATTTCAGCGATCTCCAAGTACGGATTGACCGGTGCAGTGACTTCGACGAGCTCCCCTTCACGTCGCAATACGTCCAAAAAGTCACCCAATCGCTCGTGCATGAACCGATCCCTCCTCCCCAACACCCCGCTGCCAGACGATGAGCGTACACATGCTCAGCACCGCAAACAACAACGCAACGATCGCCGTATGCAACAAAGTGGCGAAAATATACCAATCCGATCCCAAAGCTGCGGTCAACAACAGCCCACTGACGAGCTGTGCGCCAATCAACCCGATGCTGCCCCACGACAGCGATACGAGAGAACGATGTGCACGATAATACCGAAGAACAAGAAACACAAAAACCGCGATGAACACCGATAACGCAACAGCAGCAAGGCGATGTCCAAACAACACCGCAGCAAGATCAACGACACCCCACTCAGGACACGTCCACAAACGCGAACACGCACCAGCAGCACCCGTATGGCTCGTATACGCACCAGAGTAGACGACTACATACGCATACACCGTGAGCAACGCGACGTACAGACGCATAGGCAGCGCAACGCGCACTGCAATGACGTGCTTACCACGCACTGCACGAAAGACGATCCACGAAAGCGTGAATGCGAGCAACGCAAACCCAAAGTGCAACGCCAAAATCGCATCCGACTGCGGATTGCGCACTTGCATCGCACCGAGCAATGCTTGGAGCAACGTAAAAAACAAAGTGAGCAGAGCAAAACTCCGCACATACCATGAACGAACGACGACACACACCGCGACCGCACAAGCGATGACGAGCAGTCCGACGATGCCACTAATAAACCGATGGCTGTACTCAATGATGGACTCAATCGTATAGGCAGGCAAAAACTTCCCATGACATAATGGCCAATCGTCCCCACACCCGCGCCCCGACTCCGTCTGCGTGACGAGCGCACCTTGGATGAGCACGATGCCCATACCGACAAACGTCCACAACGATAAAGCCCGTACCGCACGCATAAGATGCACCTCCACATGTATCGTACAACGTGGGTGTGTGCACACGCAAGCACAAAACGGTTGCCCAGCAGCCAATTAAAGGACATGCTGCAACATTGCCATGTACGGCATTGACAAAGGAGAAACACAATGATACAATCATGGACAAAATCATTTGGTACCGCATACAAATGCAGTAAAGAAGCGAATTATCGAAAAACGATCAAAATGAAAAACAACATGATCATTGCCCTATTACACACAAAAAAACATTTTGCGTGCGCAATTTTAACAACACGTGTATTGACGACAGCTCCGTGTGTAGTGTATAATCCTAATTATTGATGCGTACGAATGCGATGCTCCAAAATACAACAACGCAAAGGAGGCACACACGTATGTACCGTTTATTTCGTGCACGCCGGTGGGTGGCATCTGGGATCATGCTGTCGATCCTGATGATGAACGTGATGAGCTATGGAGGGCCATTGCTGCATACGGCAGAGGCTAGTACGAAAGAGGATTATGCCGCTTTAGCAAAGATTTACAAAGATTGCATGAACATTCCCTTGAACAATACACCGAAATTTAATGGCATTGATTTCTCTAAAATAAATCCAACATCAATAGGCAGCTCTGGCGATGCGAAGCTGTTACAAACAGAAGTACATCCAACAAAAATAAACGAGAATTTATTTGGTGAAATTTCAATAAATAAGACGGATTTGGATAAATCAAAAGTTTTGAAACAATAAATTTTGCATTTTTACCAGAGTATTCTTTCGATTCTCCGAATCTATTTACTAATGTTAAGCAAGTATCGACAAGCAATTTTAAAAAAGTATTTAAAAAGCTGAAAATTAAAGATTCAACAACATCGGTATACTCATGATTTCGAGTAACTCAATTAAAAAAATCAACATAGGAGGTGGCGCATGATGAAGACGAAAAGAGCACGTACATGGAAAAACGTCGGACGTCAAGCATTGTGCTTTACACTGTTTTTTGTTTT
>JAGWXQ010000200.1 GCA_018969805.1 Paenibacillaceae bacterium
ACAAAAGCGGGTCCGTCCACGTCAACGACAACCCAAGCATCGGCCATGCATACACCATCATCGCCCCACCAATGCCCGCCGTAACGAGCTGCGATGGATCAATGTTTTCCAGCAGCAGCTGCACCAAACTGTGCACAGGGCGCGTCAAAATGCGGTCGAGCTCTCCTTTAACGACGTACCGTTCTGTAAAATCCCACACATTAAATATTGTGGAAAAAACACCCCACGGAACCATAAAAAACCCATAAATAAACAAAATTTGTTCGCGCGTCCATCCCGCTAATTGCGGCGTATGACCAAACAACACGTAAATAAACAGCACGTTTGTGCATACAAACAAACAATCCGAAAACACATCGACCCAAAAATTGGCGCGGTACATCATCTTCATTTTCCAGTACGTCAATACGTAACCCCAAACGATGCGCACGGCTTCACTCATCCCCCTTGCACGACCAATCGCCGCTTGGCGGCCCGCCACAGCACAACGATCGGCACCGTACACACCGCAATCCACATCAGCTGTATACCGATCGCCTCACCGATCGCCCCTCCCGATATGCGTCCGGTGACGACCGCAGTAGGCAAATACGTAATGGCTTGAAACGGCAACGCCGCCACAATCGGCTGCACCGCCAGTGGAAATACCGTAAGGGGTACGATCAACCCCGAGAGCACATCGACCGCCACACGCTTAAAACGCATTAATCCTTCGTTGTGTTCTAAAAAAAATGCTCCAAGACCAACGATCACATTGAGCTGTGTATTGAGGATGAACCCCATAAAAATCATGGGCAAAAAAACAAACCATCTCCACCACTCGCTCGGCCACTGCAGCGATACGATCAACCCCACAATGACCAAGCCCGGCACAGAAAAAAATACCAACCGAAACATCCCTTCACCCAACGCTTGCATCATTTTCGTCGCCAAATACGACAACGGACGAACGAGCTGTATCGCGACGCTGCCATCGCGAATGTCTGTGGCGATGTCCCGATCGACGTTGTTGAAATAAAACGCCCGCGCCATCCACGCAAGCGCAATGTAGGTCGTCATTTGCCGCGCATCAAAGCCACCGACATCGGAAATGCCCGCATCGTACACCGCTTTCCACACAAAATGATACGCTCCAATATTGATCGCATACACCGCTATCCCGCTGTAATAATTGACCCGATACGCGAGCATCATCAAAAACCGAATGCGAATGAGCTCGACATACGCCGCCATCATTGCGCCGCACCTCCCGTATACATCGTGCGCACGATGTCTTCGGTGCTCGTCTCAATAAGTTGCATATCCCGCATGTCCACGACTCCACTCAACTGCGCAATGACGGCCGCCGTGTGTGCCCCAGATGCCATACGAATGCGCACCGTCATACCGCCATCCTCAATCGTATACGGCTGATGCTCAAGAACGGCATCCAGCGCGTCACGCGTGCACGGCGTAGACAGCCGCAAGCGCAACTCCTTCCCGGGATGCGCCGCTTTCAACGCCTCAAGTGCCCCATCATACAGCACTTTCCCAGCATCGAGCATCAGGACGCGCGAACACAACGCCTCAATGTCCTGCAAATCGTGCGTTGTCAACAAAATCGTCGTCCCGTAGCGCGCGTTCAACGACTTCAAAAATGCACGGATTTCCCCCTTCACCAGTACATCGAGTCCAATCGTCGGCTCGTCCAAAAACAACAACGACGGATTGTGCAGCATCGCAGCTGCCAACTCACACCGCATGCGCTGTCCAAGCGACAACTTGCGCACCGGCAAATGCAACAACGACTGCAACACCAACCGCTCCGTCAATTCATCCAGCCGCGCCCGATAATCCTCAAGAGGCACACGATACACTTTTTGCAGCAACGAAAACGACTCAACAACCCCTAAATCCCACCACAACTGCGAACGTTGCCCAAAAACACAGCCGATGCGCCGCACGAACGATTCGCGCTGTACATACGGTACGACCCCATCGACAAGAACCGTCCCCGATGTCGGAACCATAATGCCACACAGCATTTTGATCGTCGTCGATTTCCCCGCTCCATTTTCGCCAATATATCCACATATTTCCCCTTTGGGTATCGCAAAAGAAACTCCACGAACCGCTTCTATCGTTTTTCTTTTTCGTGACCAAAGATCGCGAATTGCACCACGAAAGCCTGGTCTGCTTTCGTGCACGACAAACGTCTTGCGCAGATCAGACACGCGAATCGCATCCATACGTACCACCACCGTCCCCGTGCCATCATACCAAAAATGACACCAAATGAACAATGAACACGCTATGGACGTTGACCCAGAGTACAAACCATTTCCGTGTTCATAAAGGCAGTTCGCACTTTATCTGAACGAAAAAAGTCGTACATCTTTTGTGAAACAGGTGCAGTACGATCAAAACCAAATGATCCACCCAAATACTTTG
>JAGWXQ010000201.1 GCA_018969805.1 Paenibacillaceae bacterium
ACACCTTTACTCCAACGATGGATCGGGTACGTCTTGTTTTTTTGCATCCGCAGGCAAAAGTGCCTGTTTTTGCGTATTCATATGCCGGCTTACTCCCGCGCTCGGAAACACGAGCCCGAGCTTGACACCGGTATCAATCAACCGTTTTGGCGATTGCAACTGAGCAATTTCCGTGCGGAGACGCGCGTTTTGTTCGCGCAGCGCTTCGATGTTTTGCTCCATTTGTTGGATCGCTGCATTTTGAACGTACAGCGTCGTATACCGCACCGCCAAAACACTAATGATCGCCCCGACGACGAGAAGCATAAAAAACATCGTAATTTTTTGCTTGGTCAGCAACTTCCGTAACTGCCGCCTCCGCTTGGGGTTTGGCGAGACGGGAGTCATCGGCATGCGCGGGGCAACCACACTGTGTGCGCGAGAAACCATAAGCGATTCGTCACTCCTTCTTTCCCTTAAGTGTGCCCTCATCTTCGGTGTTCGCTCTCATATGGTGCGTGTGGCACCGTTTGCCTTGATGGCGTAGCGCAAAGTCGCTGAGCGCGCCCGCGCATTGCGCGCGATTTCGTGGGCATCTGGGACGATTTTTTTGGGCAACGGCGCGCACAATTGACCAGGCATCCCACACACGCATTGCGGTGCTCGAGGCGGGCAATTGCATCGCTGCACATGATTTTGAAACGATTTCTTACATATGCGGTCTTCTAAGGAATGAAATGCAATAGCCACAATACGCCCAGCCGGTCTGAGTGCGTGCACGGCTGCATCAAGCGCTTCTGAGAGTGCGGCGAGCTCGTCGTTGACCGCGATACGCAATGCTTGAAACGTCCGTCTTGCAGGATGCCCCCCTGTACGCCGCTGCGCAGCGGGAATCGCTTCTTTGACGATGCGCACGAGCTGCCCTGCACGCTCGATGGGGGTGCTTGCACGCGCGTGCACGATGCGTGCAGCGATGCGTCGCGCACACTGTTCCTCCCCAAAATCGCGCAATATGCGCGTAAGCGCGTCCAGCGAGGCGGTATTGACGATGTGCGCCGCCGTCGTCGGCTGTGTACGGTCCATACGCATGTCCAGCGGCGCATCATCCCAATAGCTAAATCCGCGCTCCCGATCGTCCAGCTGCGGCGAGGATACCCCCAAATCAAACAACACGCCATCGGCTTCCTGTACACCACAATCAGCAAGTACATGCGCGATGTGGCGAAAATTGTCGTGCACGAGTGTGATGCGCGTCTGCTTGGCGTACGGAGCGAGGACTGTACGGGCGTGCGCAAGCGCATGGGCGTCTTGGTCGATGCCGATCAACATGCCCGTCGATCCGAGCTGCGCGGCGATGCGCGCGCTGTGTCCCGCTCCCCCCAACGTGCAATCGACGTACGTACCGGATGGACAGATGTCCAAAGCCGTGATCGCTGCCTGGGCCAACACCGTCTCGTGCACAAATGGTTGCATGCCCTCACCACCCACATTGTTCGTCAAACAACGCCGCAGCCAACGCACTAAACTGCTCTGCGGATTGCGCAACGTACGGTTGCCATACGGCTTGCGCCCATAGCTCGATGCGCTCATCGACCCCGACGACGACGCACTCTTTTTCCAACTGCGCATATGCGCGCAAGCCATCCGGAACGACGATGCGGCCGTGCTTGTCCAAATCGCATTCGACGGCACTCGCAAAAAAGAGCCGCGCAAACGCACGTGCCTCCGCCTTCATCAACGGCAATTGCTTCAGCCGAGCCGCAATCGCCTGCCACGACACCGCCGTGTACACAAAGACGCACGGTTCAATCCCACGCGTCATCACACACGATGCGCCAAGCTGCTCGCGAAACTTCGCCGGTAATGTGAGCCTGCTTTTGTCATCCAGTCGATGCGCGTGCTCTCCAAGAAACATCGGCATCGACCTCCAACTCCATGCGGGCAACATCCGTCTCCCACTTTGTACCACTTGCCTCCACTATACCACACACCGCACATTGTTGCCAAGGGGGTGCCCACCAATCCGCGCACACCCGCTCACACAAAAAATGATCCGAATAATTTGCTTATCGTTTTTAATTATGATACCATAATAAATACCATCGCATCAACAAAAACTCCATTGGCTGTTTAAGGAGGACGCCCCCATGTCCGTATGGCGCACACCCTGTTTGATCGCGATCGTGGTCGCTTTGCTCGCCACCTTGATCCCCCACGCACACGCCGCACGATCGACGACGCTACGCCTCGAAACCCAAACACTCGCGCGCGTCTTGCTCGATGAATTGGCCGCAGCGGTCGATGCCTGCAAACATGTCCCCACGATCACCGCATGCGCCCACATCCAACGTCATGTTACAGAAGATGTCCGTATCGCCTCATTCACCGGGGTCATCGAGTACACGCTCGTGCAGCAGCTGCTTGCGTTTGTCGT
>JAGWXQ010000202.1 GCA_018969805.1 Paenibacillaceae bacterium
CATGCCTGCAACCATCTCCCTGCCATCGATTCCACCCATCTGTTTGCGCAGTACCACGAGACAAAACACGAGGAGCAGTATGTATATTGTATCGTAAAGCGTAATAAAAAACAACAATCGACAAGATAACGATCGGATTTATTTTCTTTATTGTTTTTCTTACGAAAAATAATACAAAAAGTGCTCATTTGAAAAATGGAGCATCGCTCTTTGCATGTGGCTGTGTGATTTTGCCCATCCCGACAATTGCTGTGCCACTGTTTTGAAAACTATCGTTTCTAACATAGCACATCTCAGATATATATGTAATTGACATCGTTGTGTATTTCTGTTATGTTTGTACAATACCGCTTTCACTGTATGTCGCCTCATACTCATCCGCTCATGAACACACACGTTTGGAAGACTCTGTGTGTCAAAATCGCAAAAGACGTTTTTGTGCAACGGATCGATCGTTTACCATACGGATGCGCAACGCATGCCGTACACATATCCGATGAACATTAAGGAGGGTTTGTATGAGACGCGTCCTACTCGGTTGCATCGCACTATGTTTCGTCACGACACAAGCCACAGCATTTGTCCAAGAGAGCACCAAAGTGATCCAGCGCCCAAACGATCTGGCGCGTTGGGCTGCGCTCGCATTTGCGCTTACAAAGTTGGTCGGTACAGCGTGCCAGAATCAGTGGCTCGATGTCCCTGCGTGTGCGCGTACAGTACACGCACGGCTGTCTTCCGCATTGCGTCCAGAACAATGGACTGCATTGCGCGCAGCCGCATACCGGTTTTGTCGCGCATCGGTTTTTGGTTGGGACGTGAAAAATACCGTATGCCCGCTGTTATTGCCCGCACAACAACACGATTCGTTGTTTCACAAAATATTTCGCTTACATTCCTGCGTATCGTCCGAATGCAAAAAAGAAAAAGACGCCTTGCTTCAAGAACTACGCACGCAATACGTCAAAAACCCAATCATTTTTTGGGAACAATGCCAGAACGTAGCCACACAATTTTTCACAAAACCAAACGACACGTGTACACATTCTGGATGGCTCGCCAAACGCATCGCACAACCATCAGTAAAAACGCCCCCTCCTCCACAACGTCCACGCAGTGAACAAGTGTTTAAACGATCCCCGCCTCCATCAAAATCGGAAACACGAGCGCGCACACGCGCACGCGCCACACAACAGAGAGAAGAATGCGAAAAACATCTTGCTTCTTCATTGCCAAAAGAAGAGCGCATCGGCGACTCCATGTACACAAAAATCACATCTGCGGTAGAGGCGTACGAACGCATACAAAAGGCAAATGAGTACAAACTTCAATGCAGAAACAGAGGACTGATCGGATATGATGAAGAGAATAAACGCACGATCAAAGACATCGTCACACAAGTAGCACATCTTCCACCCCTACAGTGCACCAAGGCGACGACACCGATCCCCAATATCCTCCCTGCATACGAACGAAAAATTGGCGCAGAAAAGCGCTTTTTGCCCGGAGAAGCGCGCGCGCTGGAATTGTACAAAAAAATATGGAACAAATGTCCAAATCCAGAGTATGTACGAGAGTCCGTACTTCGCTTAGTGATCATCGGGAAATACGGAGACAAACAGCACACCGATAAGTTTATCGCGGACAATCTCATCAAACTCGATCGTAAGTACAACCCGCTGTACACACAAGAGGCAGAAAAAAGCAAACTACTCACTTTAGAGGAAGCAAAAGCAGAAGTCGCACGGATGCATCAGGAAATTTCCGATCAAATACATCGCGCGACACAAGTCCGTGTGGCGGCGACGGGCAGGAAAACAACGCCGCCACAATCCATGTATGATCGCACGAAACGTGCATTTTTAAAAAAATATGGCCGTGCAAGACACGTTCAATACCTCTTTGAACAAAGTTATCGCGCGCTGTTTCCTGGACAGACGAAACCATTGCCCATCGATACAGATCAATAATGACGGTTAAAAAAAGACACGCCACTTTACTGCCTTGAACGATCGGATCATGAGCCACGCAAAAGATGCTGCGCGGCATCGCGTCCACTGGAAAACGCCCGCTCTGCCAATTCGCCTTTTCCGACACACCCATCCCCACAAAAGAAAAACGGCAAATGGTCGAGCCGTGTCGGCAACAATGCATTGTGAACGACGTTTTTAATACTTGAAACCATTGCTTTTTTGGACATGCGCTTCACAACCACCGCTTCTCGCCAACCTGGGTAATGGGCATCAAAAAGTTGCTCAATTTGTGTGAGCCTATGGTCCAAATACGCCTTTCGTTCGTCATCGTTTTTGTGCACTTCATCCAAATATGCGATTGCTTGCAACAATTGTCCCCCTTCTGGCGCAACGGTGTCGTCCGTCGCCGATACGTCAGAAA
>JAGWXQ010000203.1 GCA_018969805.1 Paenibacillaceae bacterium
ACGAAGACGACGACAAATAGACGGGCACGATGATTTGACAAGATCAATAAGGTTAAGCTATACTAACGCAAAAAATGGTCGTGCTTCGGGCGCATCGATCGTGGCGCAAGTCGGTGGACATCGTGTGAGGAGAGTCGGGGGTCATGACGAAGTATGTATTTGTCACAGGTGGTGTCGTCTCGTCGCTCGGAAAGGGAATCGCTGCGGCATCGCTCGGTACGCTGTTGAAGCACCGCGGTTTGCGTGTGAGCATTCAGAAGTTTGATCCGTACATCAACGTCGATCCAGGGACGATGAGTCCGTATCAGCACGGTGAAGTGTACGTGACGGCAGACGGGGCGGAGACGGATTTGGATCTCGGGCATTATGAGCGTTTTATTGATATTGAAGTAAGTCGGCATAGCAATGTGACGACCGGCACGATTTATTCGTCGGTCATCTCTAAGGAACGACAAGGCCAATATCTCGGGGCGACGGTGCAAGTCATTCCGCATATTACCAATGAGATCAAAGAGCGTGTTCTCCAAGCGGGCAGTATAGAACAAGCAGATGTC
Source organism: Paenibacillaceae bacterium (assembly GCA_018969805.1). Taxonomy (GTDB): domain Bacteria; phylum Bacillota; class Bacilli; order Paenibacillales; family YIM-B00363; genus REEB470. The sequence continues at coordinate 555 of JAGWXQ010000203.1, forward strand.
GTAATTACTGAAATTGGTGGAACGGTCGGGGATATTGAAAGTTTGCCTTTTTTGGAAGCGATCCGACAGTTGCGTTACGACATCGGGCGAGAGCACGTCATGTACATTCACGTGACGCTCATTCCGTATTTGCCAGCAGCGCGCGAAGTGAAGACGAAGCCGACACAGCACAGTGTGAAAGAGCTGCGCAGTATCGGCATCCAACCCCACTTGATTGTTTGTCGCACGGAACGCACGCTCGGTGATGATTTGAAGCGCAAAATTGCGCTTTTTTGCGACATCGACCGCGATGCCGTCATTGAAGCACTGGATGCTCCGTCGTTGTACGATGTGCCGTTGTTGTTGCGTGAGCAACGCATGGACGACATCGTACTTCGCCATTTTGGACTTCATGCGCCGCCGGCAAATATGGAAAACTGGGAAACGATGGCCGTGCGCGCAAAGTCGAGTACGTTGCGTACGACAATAGCGATTGTTGGGAAGTACGTCGCGTTGCATGATGCGTATTTAAGTATTGTTGAGGCGTTGCGGCACGCGGGCATTGCACACAATGTGCACATTGATATTCGTTGGGTACCTGCGGAACATGTGACGGAAGAAGACGTGCAGTCGTGGCTTGGGGATGTGGCGGGCGTACTCATTCCAGGAGGGTTTGGGGATCGTGGCATAGAGGGAAAGATTGTCGCAACGCAGTTTGCTCGCGAGCAGGGAATTCCTTTTTTTGGGATATGTTTGGGCATGCAAGTCGCGATGATTGAGTTTGCCCGGCACGTACTCGGGTTGCGTGACGCGCATTCTTCAGAGATTGATCCACACACAGCGCATCCGGTCATTGATCTTATGCCGGAGCAACAAGAGGTTCAAAATAAAGGAGGCACGATGCGCCTCGGAAATTATCCGTGCGTGCTGACAAGCCAGAGTAAGGCGCGCGCGGCGTACAAAGTCGAGCGCATTGTCGAACGCCACCGACATCGGTATGAATGCAACGTGGTGTATAAAGACGCATACGAACAAGCGGGGATGGCATTTGTGGGCACGTCCCCAGACGGGGCGCTGATCGAAGTCATTGAGTTGCCCGCGCATCCATGGTTTGTGGCAGTACAGTTCCATCCAGAATTTACGTCGCGGCCCAATCGTCCGCATCCGTTGTTTTTGTCTTTTGTAGAATCTACGATGCATGTAGGCGTGCGGGAGGGTCAAGGTCGTGCAGTGCAAACTTCTTGTCGTCGATGATCAACCCGGCATTCGCGCACTGTTGTGTGCCCTTTTTCAAGACAAAGGTTTTGAGACGACCGAGGCATCAAATGGACATTTGGCGTTGCGCATCGCAAAAACACAACCACCGGACATTGTCCTATTGGATATGAAAATTCCGGGGATGGATGGACTGCAAATATTGCGCCAGCTCCGCCACATTGTGCCACAGGCACGCGTCATTATGATGACTGCTTACGGGGAGCTGACGATATTGCGTGAAGCGATGCGTCTTGGTGCGATCGCTTCTGTGACAAAGCCGTTTGATATTTTTGAACTGTTGGACATCGTGCAAACGCACGTTGTGCAAACAGAATGTGTGTAGTGCATAAAATGGGGAGGCGTTTTGGATGTCCTTGGTGTCGATGAATGCATTTTTGCCGGATGCAAAACAACAAAAGTATGCTGTTGGACAGTTTAATATGAACAATTTGGAGTTTGCTCAGGCGATCGTGGAAGCGGCGATCATTGAACGATCGCCGTTTATTTACGGTGTCAGCGAAGGTGCGTTAAAATATATGGGATTGGAATTTACGGTAGCACTCGCGCGCACAGCAGCAGACGTATCGG
>JAGWXQ010000010.1 GCA_018969805.1 Paenibacillaceae bacterium
AGAAAGTGTTTGATCCGGAAACAAACAAATTTAAGGCTAAAAATGTGTATCAGCGCGTCCTCATCAAGCGCGTTGCAAGTGGTGCAAAGTTTGACTTGGTCATAGATGTACACAATGAGCAGGCGCGCAGCATTGTGCAAATGAGCTGGGATCGGCTGCTTGCGCAGCTAGAGACGATCGTGTATCCGATCATCTCGACCCACTTTTACACAGAGTCTGATCTTGATGGAAACGGCAAAATTGTCGTATTTTTTGGCGATACCCCGCAACACATTTCGGGGTACATTCAGAGGTCGGATTTGTGCATGACATGCGCCTCCAATCGTGGGGAATACATTTACGTCGGGATCGGATCGCGGCTTGACGACAATGATGTGGCGACGATCGGGCACGAGCTCGTGCATTTGGTCGTTGCCAATCAAGCGTTGCGCGCCCAGCGGATGCCATTGTGGCTTGACGAGGCATTGGCGGAAACCGCAGAACACATGGTGTTGCGGGCGATTGGTGGAATGCGCGCTGCGGATGTACAGATGATGCTTCAGATGGCGGTTGCATCGGATGTGTTGCATGAAGCACCGTTTTTTGTGCACAACAATCTGTTTGCACTGCCTCATGATGTAATCATTGCAACGTATGTGAAGTGGGGGTTGTTTGGGCAATACGTTCGGGCGCAGTTTGCGATGCGCCAAAGCGCACGGGCGCACGTGCGGCCGTTTCAGAGTCTGATCGTATCCCGTGAAGGAGGCGCGATAAAAAGCTTTGAATCGTTGTTGAAAGCGCACATTGATCCGACGTTGACGTTTGGGCGGTTTATGACACAATTTTACGTCGCGCTCGTTAGTGGATCCGATCCATCGTTGTACATGTTGGAAGATACAATGATGTTCCGCATGCTTGATTATCCCGTATTGTACGGCAGATGGCCGAAGACGCTGCAGCCAGGCAATGCATTTGTCGTGCGTGCGTCTGAGCCGATACGGAAGCCAGTGACCGCTGGGGCACACATTCGGTACACGTACGTGGCGGCGAAAAAATTGCTCGTCGTCACAAATGAGGCGACGGATGCACAGCACGTGGAGCCGACGATGTAATGCTTGCGGATATGAGCAACAATATGAAGGGGCGTGGCGATGCGCAATGCAACAACGGACACAAGAAGTAGGAGCAGAGGCACATCGGGATGCGGTCATCGACGTACACGAGCTTGTGAAGCGATACGGGGATGTACCAGCGGTACGGGGCGTGTCTTTTCACGTGTCGCGTGGGGAAATATTTGGGTTGCTTGGGCCAAACGGTGCTGGAAAGACGACGACGATGGAAATGATTGAGGGATTGCGCATTCCTGATGGTGGGCGCGCGATCGTGGCAGGGCACGACACGAAGACGGCGTTGCATCGCGTGAAAGCGGTCATTGGTGTGCAGTTGCAGTCCACGTCGCTGTTTGATTTATTGACCGTTCGGGAAATTACGGAGCTGTACGCATCGTTTTATGCAAACCCTGTTCCAATTTTGCCTTTGCTCGAATCGATGATTTTGACAGACAAACTTGATTCGCGTGTCAAAAGTTTGTCTGGAGGACAAAAGCAACGTTTGGCGATTGCTTTGGCACTCGTAAATGACCCGCTCGTCGTTTTTTTGGACGAACCGACGACGGGGTTGGATCCCCAAGCACGACGCACGTTGTGGGACATCGTCTTGCGATTGAAGGAGCGAGGGAAGACGATTATTTTATCGACGCATTATATGGATGAAGCGCACGTACTGTGTGATCGCATCTGTTTGATGGACAAAGGGACGATTATCGCTTTGGATACACCGGATCAGCTCATTGCGCGGCTGGAAGCAGATCGTGCGGTGGTGTTTCGTGTGTCCGAGCAACTGCGTGGCGAGGAAGACAAGTTTGTGGCGTTTCGGGAAGCGTGTGCCCAGATGGAAGGTGTGCAGACGGTGTCTGTGCATGGGGACGTGTTTTCGTTGTATACAAGCAACGTGCAGCGATCGCTCATTGATGTGATTCAGTGTACAGAGCGGTGTGGCATTGTCGTTGATCAGCTCAGTACGCGTTCGGCAACGTTGGAAGATGTGTTTATTCGCATGACTGGAAGGAGCTTACGAGAGCAATGAGGGCATATTGGAAATTGACGCAAGCACAGCTCATTTTGTTTGCCCGCAATCGGACGGTCATTTTTTTTTCGCTCGTTTTTCCGATTTTGCTCATGATGGCACTCGGTACGTTTCTTGGTGGTGGGGGCGACGTACGGCTTAAAGGTGTCGTCATCGATCAAGATGGGACGGTCGATTCTCGGGAAGCGGTGGCGAAGCTGACAGCACTGCGCAGTGCGGGACTGACGGTGGCAAGCGATGAGACGCAAGCGCGCGATGCACTGAAGCGTGGCGACCTGCAGCTCGTCGTCATGATTCCGAAGTCTTTTGAGGAGCAGCTGCGTATTGGGAAGGCAAAAGTACACGTGTTGTACGACGAGAAAAGCCAGACGGTGTCCCAAATCGGGGTGCAGCTCATCGAAGGCGTCGTCGATGCGTTGAGCAAAGAGCGGACGGGGTATGCTCCGGTCGTCGGTGTCGAAGCGTCTCCAGTGCAGTCGCTTGGGCTCAAATACATCGATTTTCTTGTGCCGGGCATCGTGGCGATGATGATCATGTCGAGCAATTTGAATGGTGTCGCAGGGCAGATCGCATCGTGGCGTGAGCGCGGTGTATTGCGTCGGATGCAGAGTACGACATTGCGGGCGCGGACGTTTATTGCGGCGCAAATTACGGCGCGGCTTATTTTAAACGGATCGCAAGCGCTGATCGTGTTGTTGCTTGGCGCGTTTGCGTTTGGGACGCGCGTGAGCGGATCGTGGGCTTTGGTCGTTATGTATGTCATTTTGGGCACGCTCGTGTTTATGTCGATCGGGTTTATTATTGCGGGATTGGCGAAAACACCAGAGAGTGCGGGACCGATTGCGGGGTTTGTATCGTTTCCGTTGCTGTTTCTGGGCAACGTATTTTTTCCCATTTCCAGTATGCCGGAATTGCTGCAGCCGGTCGTAAAGGCGTTGCCGATTACGCATTTGGCGCATGCGATGCGTGAGGTGATGAACGTCGGCGCGACGCTTGGGGACTTATGGCTGGATACGGTGTGGTTGATCGGCTGGCTGATCGTGGCGTTTGTCATAGCGAGTATGACGTTTAAGTGGGAATGATGCACGGTGAGCGAATAAAGGGAGTGGCACATTGTGTGTATCGTCGTCGTGGCGTTAAATGCAAAATTTATTCATATGTCTCTTGCATTGCGGTGCATTCAGGCGCATTGTGCACCGACTTATGATGTGCACATTTTGGAATATACGATACACGATCCACCGATGCATATTGTGATGGATGTGTACGAAAAACGTCCGACTGTTATTGGGTTTTCGGTGTATATATGGAATGTGGAGCAGACGATCGCCGTCGTGCGCATGCTGCGTAAGGTGTTGCCCGATGCGCTCATGTGTCTCGGGGGCCCTGAGGTGTCGTACGATACGGATGTGTGGATGAATGCGTTGCCCGAAGTCGATGTGATCGTGCAAGGTGAAGGTGAGGAGACGTTTCGGCAGATCCTGGAGACGTTAGATGCAGGGCGTTCGAAGCACGAACTGCACGACGTACGTGGATGCGTCTTTCGCGATGGGGACCAGCGCATCGTCGTACAGCCACAGCGGCCGAAAGTGCCGATGGATGCGCTCGCTTCCCCAGTGCGGCGATGTGGGGACGATCCGCATGTTGCCGACCGCGTCGTTTATGTGGAGACGAGCCGTGGATGTCCGTTTTCGTGTCAATTTTGTTTGTCGTCGATTGAATCGGGAGTGCGTTTTGTCAATATCGACCGCATAAAAGCAGATTTGTTGTACGTGTTGGAGCGCGGTGCGACCGTGATCAAGTTTGTCGATCGTACGTTCAATATCAACAAAGAGTATGCGCTGTCGTTGTTTCAGTTTTTGGCAGCACACCACGGTGGTCGGTGTGTGTTTCAGTTTGAGATTACGGCAGATATATTGCATCCGGATGTGTTGGAGTGGTTGGTTGCACACGCACCAAAAGGGGTATTTCGCTTTGAAATCGGCGTACAATCGACCAACGATCGCACAAATGCGCTCGTTAAGCGCAAGCAACGCTTTGACAAACTGTCGCGCACCGTCGTTGCATTGCGCGAGAGCGAACGTGTCGTGTTGCACTTGGATTTGATTGCGGGGTTGCCTGAAGAAGACGAGGCATCGTTTCAAAAAACGTTCGATGATGTGTTTGCGTTGCGCCCGCACGAATTGCAGCTGGGGTTTTTGAAAATGCTGCGCGGGACAGGGTTGCGTCGCGATGCACAGACGTATGGATATGTCGTGTGCGACAGTGCGCCGTATGAAGTGCTCGGGCATGCGTCGTTGCCGTTTGAGGCGATGATCCGGATCAAGCGAGCAGAGCATATGTTGGAAGTGTACTGGAACGCGCGCCGCACACCGCGTGTGATCTCATACGTATGTACGCATTGGTACGCATCGGCGTTTGTGTTTTTTCGTGATGTGGGGACACACTGGCACGCACAAGGGTGGACGCGCATCGGGCATCAATTGTACGACGTGTTTGTGCGGCTGTGGGATTTTGTGCAGCAGCGTGCAAGCCATGCGCACCATGGGATCATAAAAGCATTGCTTATGTGGGACTACGCCCATGTGCACCGGATGCGTCCGCGTAAACTTCTGTTTGCGATTGACGACGATGTGCAGTGGAAGAAGACGCTGCATCGCATACAGCAAGCACCACACACGGTCGTTCCATTGCCCCACGAGGACGGGGATGTGCCGGTATTTGACGTGCCGACAAGCGAGGTGGCATTGCGTACGTGGCGCAAATCGGTCGTCGTCTCTGCGTGCGATATCGATATGGGCGAATATGTGCGCACGGGACGCGTCGTGCGACACGACGGGCTGATCGTGGCGGTGTACGCAGGTGCACGTGCGCCGTACGTGTATGCGGGTTAGATCGTGCAGCGTTTTCCTTGCCACGTATCGCGCTCTACGAGTGCGGCGTCGATCGCATTGAGCAGGGGCCATTTTTCTAAGCTCCATAGAGGCCCTATGAGCTTATCGCGCGGGGCGTCTCCGCTTAATCGATGCATGACGATGTGTGGGGGCATGCGTTCGAGCGTATCGACGACGAGCGATACGTATTCGTCCCGTTCGAGGAAGCGGACGAGTCCGGCTTCATATTGGCGCACCATCGGTGTGTTGCGCATGAGGTGGAGTACGTGGATTTTGATGCCTTGGATGTCCAGTTGGCGCACAAAGTGTGCGGTTTCCAGCATCATGTCGCGCGTTTCTAGGGGCAAGCCGTAGATGATGTGTGCGCACACGCGAATGCCCCGTGCCCGCAGCCGTGCGACGCAGTCTACAAACTGCGCGGTCGTATGCGCCCGATTGATCAACGTCGATGTGCGTTCGTGCATCGTCTGGAGACCGAGCTCTACCCATACGTACGTCCGTTTGTGTAGTGATTCGATATAGTCGAGGACATCATCGGGGATGCAGTCCGGACGTGTGGCGATCGAGATGCCGACGACGTCGGGCAGTGCAAGCACTTGGTCGTGGTGGGCGCGCAATACGTGCACAGGCGCGTATGTTCCGGTGTACGCTTGAAAGTAAGCAAGGTATTTGGCGCGTGGCCATTTGCGGTGCTGTCGATCGCGTATCGTGGCAAACTGCTCGGGCAGCGGTGCGCGCCGTGCACCGGCAAAGTCGCCCGATCCGCGGGCACTGCAAAACGTGCACCCGCCAGTAGCGAGCGTGCCGTCCCGATTTGGGCACGTATAGCCCCCATCAAGCATGACGCGGATGACTTTTTCACCAAAATGTGCGTGCATGGCCGCGTTCCATGAATAAAAGCGTTTCCCCATCCACAGTGCGTCCATCGTACAGTCCACCTCCAGCGTCGTTGCGTCATTGTAACTGATCGGTACATGAACCATCAAGTGCATGTAAACAGAAGAATTTTTTTTCACATTTGCGTCACAGTGCGCTTGACGGTGCTGCGGTGCCGGTGGTACGATACAAGAGCGGGCAGGGCTAAAGCGAGTGAGGCTGAAGCAGTATGCCGGGGATCAGCGTGCCACACGACGACACGATTGTGCACAGAGGAGGGAAGTGGCACACGTGGCAATTGGCGAAGAAAGCGGGGTGTCAACGTGCGAGAATTTGGCGTTGTGACGTTGTCCCGAAACTTGTGCCGGCTCGTGGGATGACGGCCGTTCCTGACAAGCATGACGTCAGGGGAAAGGAAGGTGCGCAGCAGTGGTGTTTGCAGTGGCAGGGCATGCAGCGCAGCGTGCATGTGCATGGATGGATGAGGACGGGTCACCAAGAGAGGACGGGTCACCAAGATAGGAGGTGTCCAACAACGCTTCGTATGATGGCCGTGTGCACATACGAACCATGTAGATCTATCGACATTTCTATGATGAGTGGAGTGAAGCAGTGAGCGTATGAATGTCCGACCGTCTAATAGAAGGCTCTCTGCACGCAGAGGGTCTTCTTCGTGTATGGGACATCGATGCGATACATACACACGTGTGATCCTCAGCCGTATTTCCATCCATTGATCCAATCGGGAAAAACGCACTTTGCGATCAAGCAAAAGGCAACCCTTTGGATCAATGTTTTTAATAGGGATTCGTATGAGGGCGTTGTTGTGTGTGTGGAATAAGGACAATACGGGGTGATCATCGTGCGATTGCGTGGAAAAAAGAGAGCAAAGACAGACGAATGGGCGCGCGAAGTGGTGGTGGATCCGAGTGCGCACAAAGGGAGCTGGAAACGCGTGTTTGGCAACGACAAACCCATCTTTGTTGAGCTGGGGAGTGGCAAAGGTGCGTTTGTGACACAAATGCGCGTACGGCATCCTGAAGTCAATTGGATTGGTGTGGAAAAATATGACGCACTCATTGGGCGGATCAGTGAAATGGCGATGCGTACAAGGCACGAACAAGGGTCTGACCGGGCAGACAATTTGCGATTGATTTGTGGAGATATTGGTCAGTTGGATCAATGGTTTGCAGATGGGGAGTTGGATCGGTTGTATTTGCATTTTAGTGATCCGTGGCCCAAGATGCGCCATGCGCGAAGACGGCTGACCCATCCGCATTTTTTGGCCATGTATGCACGGGTGCTGCGCGATGGTGGGGATGTATTGATGCGCACAGACAATGCACCGTTGTTTTGGTATTCACAGCATCGTTTTGCGGAGTGTGGGTTTGTGTGTGTGGAGGCGTGGCAAGACGACACCGGTGTTGCGGGCATCGCCGCGATTCCGCACGTCATTACAGAATACGAGCGCAAGTTTCGGATGCTTGGAAAGCCCATATACGGCATGCATGTGCGCCATGATCGCGATGGGACAGCCACAAACGGGGACATCGGCGCAGAGGCGTCGTGCGCTGCTGAGGTGCGTTAGCTGCCCATAAGTTGGTGCAGTGCGTAAACGCTGTCGTCTGGTGGGGGTGTTTTTGTGCGCCGTTCGGTCAGGCGTCGTGCGCGGTACGCATCGATGTGTGCGTACACGTCGGCGCACACGTCTTGGAGCATAGCGGGAGAAGTCATGATCATGGCACGCCCTTTGGATACAAAGTGGCGTGCATTTTGTTGTTCTTGGCCACGGATGGGCACGTACAGCACCATCGGAAGTGCTTTTGCATCGGCTTCCGCGCACGTCATGCCGCCGGGTTTTGTGAGCAGGAGATCGGACGCTTCCATCAATAGATCGATGTCTTGCGTGTATCCGATGATGCGTACGTTTGGGTGGTGGACAAAGTCACGGTTGTTCCACGCATCATGAGGGGGGGTGCGGTGTCCGAGTACGACGATCATCTGCACGTGTGCGCACCACGGTAAGAGTGGTCCGAGTAGGTGCTGTCCGTCGATCAGTCCCCATCCACCGCCCATGATGAGCATTGTCGGGCGTTGGCTGTCCAGTCCAAGCGCATGGAGGATGGCGAGCCGATCGGTATGTTGATGAAATTTTGGATGAATGGGCATGCCTGTGATGCGGATCGCATCTGAGCGGATGCGGTGTGCGAGCAGTTTGGAGCGCACTTCGGGGGTGCTGACAAAATATTGTGTCGTTTCATGAGAAATCCATGTGCCGTGTACATCGTAGTCAGTGATGACCGTGATGAGTGGTGTTGAGAGCGATCCTGCGCGTTTGAGTCGGGAGAGCACCATGTTGGGAAATGGGTGGGTGCATACGATGGCATCCGGTTTTATGGCGGTGATGATGTCGATCGTTTTGCGGTATACGATGCGATGGAGGGCGAGAGCGGATACGTGATGCAGCGGTCCGGAGTGGGGGACGTTGTACATGAGTCCGTATATGTGGGGCAACGAGCACACGGTCTTTTTGTACATCGTACACAGGAGCGGAAAGACGTGGGGGTGGAGCTCGTTACCGAGCTCGATGACGTGTGTGCGCACGGCATCGGTTTGTTCGTGCACGCGCGCGACCAATCCGAGCGCTGCTTGCGTATGTCCCGTGCCAAACGATTCGGAGAGAAACAAGATGCGCTTTTGTTTCATGGCACTCACCTTCTTCACCATAAATCCACTAGCTATGCAACCACAAGTGCGTGCACCAGGCACTGCTCGTACCGATGCACATGCCGACGAGTACATCGGATGGGTAGTGGTGGCCGAGCACGATGCGCGATAGGGAGACGATGAGGGCGATTGGAATCGCCCACAATGTATGTGCGGCATGGAGAAATACAAACGGCATCGTGGCAGCGCAAATGGCTGTGGCGTGACCAGAAGGAAACGAATGGTCGTCGAGCAACTGAGTCGGAAGCCGTGTGGACGACAGCTCGCGGTACGGACGCAGGCGCCGAAACCCTTTTTTCATGATCGCAACAGGGATGTGGCTGATGACGACGGACAATAATGCCACAATCGCGACGCGCGCGATGCTCGGTGGAGCGACAAGGACGACAAAGCTCGTCGCAAGCAGCGTCGCCGTCGCACCACCGACGTGTGTGAGCACAAACCATACAAAAGGGGACGGTGCACCGCGCAGACGCTGTACATACGCATATGCACGCCGGTCGACATGCAGCATCGCTTGCCAAAATGCACGCATAGGGCACCTCATTTTTTGGCTTTGCGGCGTTTGTGTAAAGTTTGTGGTCATTTTTTTTCAAAAAAAAGAAAAAAAGGTATTGACATCGTGGTTGGCATCTTGTATGATAAGAAACATTACAGAGAGGTGTGATCAACCATGACAAGATACGTAAGAATATCTCACAAGAGAACAGTGTCGCGTGCGAGACCCCCGTAGCAAGACGAAGGGCAATGCGCGCTTGTCCATTTTGCGATCGTTCATCGATCGCCTATAAAGGGGATTATATCATGAGAAGAGACGAACGTAAAATATTTGGGACATCGAGCTTAGGGAAAATTTTGTTCATTGCACTTATGAGCGCGATGCTCGTTACTACGACCGTTCCCACGTCTTCGCAAGCACAAGCCGTGGCTGTGGCACATGGGCTCAAGGCGACCGCTATGACGGTGCTCAAAAACCCAAACGATTGGAAAGCCGCCGCTTCTTTGTTTGCAGGGCTTGTCGGTGTGCTTGCGACGACGTGTTGGAATGTGTTTGAAGATTGTCCAAGCAAACTTACGCAAGAGTTCCAAAAAATATTTGGTCCTGATTTGCACAAAACAGTGATCGCATACGTGTACGGCCAATGTCGGAACGTGACAAAACTTGTCGGGTTTGTTCCTGGTGTCCAAGGGTTGTGTGGCCACGTACTCAACATGTCGCCAGCGAGCACTGGTGCGACCGTATCACGATTGATTACCACAAAACCTTCAGGAGGCAATTTTGGGGGGAATGGATTGAAGCCAAACCCGCCCCCGAACAACGTTCCGGGACTTGTACCGACCAATCCTAGGGAAGAAAAATCGTTACCTGAAGGACAAAAGATCATTATGGAGTATTTTAAAATAAAGGATTGCACTACACAGAAATGTGAATCGGAAAGAAAAGAGTTTATAGAAAAATTAAAAAAGATATACAATCCATCGAACAAAGTGAAGTTTATAAATGATTGCAAAGCAGCAGCTAAATTTTTAAAGGGAATAAAACCTGAAACGTGTGACCCGAGCAACTTCTTTGGCAGTGGCGTGAACCCATTTGACCCTGGTGCGAAAGCGACACCAACGCGTGTAGATACTACGTCAAGAAAAGGAAATGCGTCGGGGGGCGAATCGAAATCTGGGCAAGTCAATACTGTCAACAGCGCATCAAATCCTCCTCAAGGAGGGGATAGAAAAGTAGCTCAAAGTTCGCAAAGCGAGAGTAGTACAAAAACTAAGTTTCAGAGATATAAAGAAAAATTATTAAAATTTTTACGAGAAAGGAGCAACAAGGCAAGTGACAGAGAGCAACGAGAAATGTATTCAAGAACAATAAACAGTCTGGCGGCAACAGAGATTATTGATGAAAAAAAGCTGATTGAATGGTTCAAAAAACAGTTGTTAGATACATTAAAATACGGAAAAAGTAGGACTTATGTATCTAGAATTGAGCAAGCGATCAATGCATTGTTTTCGCAGAAAGATATCACGAAGCGAATACTTGATGATCAACACATGCATTTAAACATTGCAGTCTTATTTGAATCTTTGCACGACATCTCTAAGATACCAGATTCACAGGAGAGAACTATTCCAGTGAATAAGGCAGTTGATTTGATCTCCAATATGTGGTCAACAGGTTATGTTCCTAAAGGAAATACGGTGAATTCTACAGGAAATACACAGAAACCAGGTCCGATGAATCCCAGAGTTTTCTACTCATCTACGGATGCGCTTGAAAAATCGATGATAGAAGATGCGATCCGGAAGCTTCCTAATCCGAACTATGACGGGAAAACACCAAAAGGAGATGCAAGAGCAAATCAAATTCATCCTTCAAGTCTCGTGCTGGATAATCAACGTTCGCTTTCTTCTCCCACAAGGATGCAGATGGACAATAATGCGCTTGCCTCCGAATCTATTCGAAAAGTTCTTGAGCAATTGCGTAAATCAGGTACAATTAGTGCATATCGTGAGTTAAAGGGCGATGGAAATATGTTGTATTTTGAATACAAGAAGGAAGGTAATGGAAAATTGTTTGTTATTGTTCCTGTACCGCCAATCGTTGGATACAAAGGGATTTATGTCGGTTCAAGAGATGGTTTTAAGGAATTGTTGGAAAAAAATAGAACACGGATTGTTTTTTTTGAAAATCCGAATGAAGCTTTTAGAATAATCATCGGAGACGGTACGCATGTGCTGTACGACAGCTCGAAACCTCCGGTATGTAGAAAAAATAACGCACGCCCTGCTGAGTGCAAAACAGCGCCAAATGTTTGGGAAAAATTAGAAGAACAACGAGGTTCTAAACTAAAACAAGAAACAGTTCCGATGAATCCCACAGTGTACTACACATCAACGGATCAGTTAAGAAAATCAGAACTAGAAGATGCGATTCGAAAGCTTCCTAATTCGAACAATTTCTGGAAAACACCAGAAGGAGATGCGATTCCTCCAGAATCTATTCGAAAGGTTTTGGATCAATGGCACAAATCAGGTAAGATTGTTTATTATCGTGATATAAAAGATGGAAATGTGCAGGTATATTATGAATACAAGGAATACACGGCGAGACGTGATGGAAAAGTCTTTATTGTTGTTCCGGATCCGGCAATCGTTGGATACAAAGGGCCTTATGTGGGTACACGAGATGGATTTAGGAAATTGTTGGAAAGTAATAAAACACGGATCGTTCGTTATAAAGATCCAAATCATGCTTTTCGTATGATCATCGGAGAGAGTAAGTAAGTGCTTTACGACAGCTCGAAACCTCCAGTATGCAGAAAAAATAACGCACTCCCTGCTGAGTGCAAAACAGCGCCAAATGTTTGGAGATCTTCACAAGAAGTTTTTGGATTCTAACGTATCCCCATAGGGCATTGCAGCAGATGCCCCATGGGGGTTTATTGCACCTCTGATTGACCGAGGGGTGTTTTTTTTTTATAATTGACCTTTGCAATGTTTGTGGAATCATATCGAATGAAAGCTGAGGGAGCATATGACAAACAGTACGGATATTCGTCTGATCGTCACATCGGGGCTTGATGCGCACACGGAGCTTGTTGTGCCTCAAGGGGAGACTGTGGGGGGCGTCCTTGGACGACTGCCACACGGTGTGCAGGCGGTCGCACTGCGCGTGGACGGAGTCGTGCGTGAAGTAGGATGCACGATCGATGGCAATGCTGACATCGCATACGTGATGCCCGATGAGCCGGATGGTTTGGCGTTGATGCGGCATAGTGCGGCGCACGTATTGGCGCAAGCACTCGTGCGCATATACGGCGACGTGCAGTTGGGCATAGGACCTGCGATCGAGGAAGGTTTTTATTACGATGTACTGCTTGCGGAGCCTCTGTCGTCGGATGCGCTCGCGTCGATTGAAGAAGAGATGCAGCGCATTATCGCGGAAGACGTGCCGATTCGCCGCCGTGTCGTGTCGCGCGAGGAGATCGTGGCGCATTATGAGGCGCGGGGCGATGCATTGAAGCTGGAGCTTATCGCGGGCATTCCAGAAGGTGTGGAGCTGACCGTGTATGAGCAAGGAGAATTTTTTGATTTGTGTCGTGGACAGCACGTGGCATGTACGGGACGCATCGGTGCGATCAAGCTGCTGCACACGGCAGGGGCGTATTGGCGTGGAGACAGCAAGCGGCCGATGCTCCAGCGCATTTATGGCACAGCGTTTGCTACGCCACAAGCCCTTGCGGACCACGTGGCATGGCTTGAGGAGGCAAAGCAGCGCGATCATCGGAAGCTCGGGCGCGAGTTGAAGTGGTTTACGTTTGCAGGTGAGGTCGGACAAGGGCTCCCGATATGGCTGCCACGTGGGGCGACGGTGCGCCGTACGATGGAGCGCTACATCGTCGATAAAGAGCAGTCGCTCGGATACGAGCACGTATATACGCCTGTGCTTGGGAGTGTCGCGCTGTACCAGCAATCGGGACATTGGGACCATTATGCGGACAATATGTTTCCGAAGATGGACATGGACAACGAATCGCTCGTCCTGCGTCCGATGAACTGCCCGCACCATATGATGGTATACAAGTCGGATTTGCGGTCGTATCGCGATTTGCCTGTGCGCATTGCTGAGCTCGGCACGATGCATCGATACGAATATTCCGGTGCGTTGACAGGATTGCACCGTGTGCGGGCGATGACGCTCAACGATGCACACATTTTTTGTCGTCCAGATCAGATCAAAGACGAGTGCGCCCGCGTCATATCGCTCATTCAAGAAGTGTATGCGGATTTTGGCATTGATGCGTATCGATTTCGGCTTTCGTATCGTGATCCAGCGAATACGGAAAAGTATTATCCAGACGATGCGATGTGGGACACGTCGCAAGCGATGCTGCGCGAAGTCGTAGAGCAGCTCGGTCTGGAATATGAGGAGGCGATCGGTGAGGCGGCGTTTTACGGGCCGAAGCTGGACGTACAAATCATGACTGCATTGCGCAAGGAAGAGACGCTCTCGACCGTACAGCTCGACTTTTTGTTGCCGCAGAAGTTTGATTTGACGTACGTCGATGCCGACGGCGTGAAGCGGCGTCCGGTCGTCATTCATCGTGGGGTTATTTCGACGATGGAGCGCATGACGGCGTTTTTGTTGGAACATTTTGCGGGTGCATTGCCGACGTGGCTCTCTCCTGTGCACGTGCGCGTCATTCCTGTGTCCGATGCGTTTATCGACGATGCGCAGCGCGTCGTAGACGTGTGCACTGCGCAGCACGTCCGTGCCGAAGCAGACGTGCGCAATGAAAAGCTCGGATACAAAATTCGCCATGCGCAGCAAGAACGCATTCCGTATCAGTTTGTCATCGGGGCACGGGAGCGCGACAATGCGGCGGTGTCTGTGCGCAAACGTGGCCAAGGGGAAATCGGGTCGATGCCGATGGCCGATGCGATCGCACGCATCGCCGACGAAATCGCACGCAAGCGGGACGGGAGCTGGTAAAAGCCACTACAGCATCTCGATGCATCTTCTGCGCGGCCAAAGGACATACTAGGGCGCGTGGAGGTGAGATCATGAACACGAAGCACAAGCCGCTCACACCAAATGAAGCGTACAAAAAAGACGCGGAGTTTGCGCAAGAACAGCATTCAGACAAAAAGCAACCGAAGTCGGATCCAAAACAAACCGACGGAGACAAAAGCACGACGTAATGTGCGCAGCGGGCATCGCCTTTGCCATTTAGGAGGCGGTGTCCGCTTTCTTATGTTTTTGCTTGACAAAATGTGCGATCGCCGATACAATAGAGAGGAGGATTTTGCATGCAGCCTCTAGAGAGCGTGCTTGCACATCGAGACTTGGATTTCGCGCGCATACGCAGTGCGCTATCGGACATCGGGTACAGCGTCGGTGGTGGATGGACGTATGAAGGGGGTTTTTTTGATTGTGCGTTGGATAAAGAAGGGGGGCGAAAAAAAGAAGGGGGGCGAAAAAAAGAAGGGGGGCGAAAA
>JAGWXQ010000204.1 GCA_018969805.1 Paenibacillaceae bacterium
GCATGACGTAATCATATACGTCGTGGTGCGTTCCAGGGTACGGGCGCAACGCATCGACATAGTGTGGATTTGGCAAAAAACGCACATCAAACAACAAATCCGCATCGATCGGAACGCCGTACTTGTATCCAAACGAAACGATGTTGACACACATCGTTGAAACGCCTGCATCTTGAAACTGCGCGATGATGCGTTCTTTGAGCTCAAAAGGCTTGATGTTTGTCGTGTCGATGACGATCGTCGCCCGCTCTTTGAGGTCTTGGAGCAGCGTGCGCTCCTGTGCAATGCCTTCTAGTGGCGCGCCTTGCGGAGACAACGGATGACGGCGGCGGCTTTCTTTGTACCGCTGCACAAGCTTGGCGTCGGTCGCGTCCAAGTACACGATGTCGTACGTCAGCACAAACTGATGGTGCAAATCGTGCAGCGCTTGAGAAAGTGCGGTAAAAAACTCTCGTCCCCGCAAATCAATGACGAGCGCGACTTTTCCGATGCGTCCTTGGGACTGCACGATCAACTCAGCAAATTTTGCAATGAGTACGGGAGGGAGGTTGTCAATACAAAAAAAGCCGATGTCTTCCAAACTTTGTATCGCAATCGTCTTTCCTGCACCCGACATCCCTGTAATGATCACGAGCTGAGGACGCTTTTGCGTGGCACTCATTCCGCACGCCCTCCCTTCCAGAATACACTGCAATACCCCACGACAAACAGCAACCGATGCACAACCCCTTTGGATCGGATTGCACGTGCGGTGTTATGCTCTGCCGTGCACGTGCAACCCAGCGGCCCCGATCACTCCAGCTGTCGTACCGAGCATCGCAGGCACAATATCGACGCCTTCGCGCACTGCTGCTGGCGTTTTTCTGGCAAACGCCTCGCGCAGCGGTTCGAGCAACGCATCCCCTGCAAGCGATACGCCCCCACCAACGATCAGCCGCTGTGGATTGACGACGACAGCAATCGCCGCCATCGCCTGTGCAAGCGCATCCGTCACCTCGGCAATGACGCGTGCACAGAGCGCATCGTCGGTTGCTGCAAACACCGCTTTCGCCGTCACCTCGCGTAACGTCGTATGCGCTCCTTGTGCGATCGCTTCGCGCACAAGCCGCACAATGCCCGTCGCCGATGCGATCGTCTCGACACAGCCGTACTGCCCACATCCGCAAAGCGCCCCATGTTCGTGGCGCACGACGATGTGCCCGAGTTCACCTGCCATACCGTGCGCCCCTTCAACGAGCCGTCCGTGGGCAATGATCCCGCCCCCGACACCTGTACCGAGCGTAAACAGCACGACGTGGTCGTACCCTTTTCCCGCACCACTCCATGCTTCACCGAGGACAGCAACGTTTGCATCGTTGTTCACCAACACCGGTTTGTTTGTACGGTGCGCGATCTGTGCGCCGATCGGCACATCGATCCATTGAGGAAAGTTCGCTGAAAACCGCACAATCCCTTTCGGGATATCCAGAAAGCCGGCCATACCGAGCCCGATTCCTGCGACATCGTCCCACGTTTCACCAGCTGCTGTTTTGGCGGCATGCGCGATTGCGTCCAGTACGTCCACCACACCGCGCTGTGGCGGTGTCGCCACTTCATGGACCGCGAGCAACGCACCCGACGTGTCGCACAAGCCCGCCTTTATGCCCGTACCCCCGATATCTATCCCAACATACCGCGCATTCATGCTATGCCCCACGTGTGCACGATGTTTCCTTCAAGATAGCGCTCCGCTTCCAGGGCCGCCATACACCCGCTTCCAGCAGCCGTAATTGCTTGTCGATACACTCGGTCTTGCACGTCCCCACACGCAAACACACCCGCGACGTTTGTCATCGTCGATCCCGGACGTACGACGATATAGCCTTGTTCGTCGGTATGAACAAACTGATCCAAAAACGATGTATTCGGCGTATGCCCAATCGCAACAAACACACCGGCACAATCGATGCATCGCTCTTCCCCAGATTCCATGGTTACGCGCAATCCCGTCACATGCGATCCGTTTGCCTCAATTGATCGGGGTGTCGCACCAAGCACCCACGAGATGTTCGGATGCGCACGCGCACGGTCTTGCATAATTTTGGATGCACGCAATTGCATGCGGCGATGCACGATCGTGACTGAAGACGCAAAGCGCGTCAAGAAAATCGCTTCTTCCATCGCCGAGTCGCCCCCACCGACAATAATGATCGGCTTCCCACGGAAAAAGAACCCGTCACACGTCGCACACGTGCTGACCCCGCGCCCAATGTACTGCTGCTCCCCAGGTATGCCAAGCAATTTCGCGGAAGCCCCAGTAGACACGATCACGGCATCGGCTGCCACTTTTTGT
>JAGWXQ010000205.1 GCA_018969805.1 Paenibacillaceae bacterium
ATTTTGGCATACGACGCATCCCAGTCACGCAGATCATATTTTCCTTCGCGGTTGTTCCAAGAAACAATATTAAGCTGTTTTGACCAATTTTTTGCCTCCGAAAGCACACCAATGTGCCGCTCGATCGAAAAAACGATGTCTGCCATAAGGGCACCCCCCTTTCCACTGTGCGTTTCACACGAACGATGCATCAATTTATGCACAACCCGATCTTTCTCAAGGCAAACGCAAAGCCGATGTCAGTGGACAAAAACACCCATTGTCACGATCCCTGCAATGTCCATCATACCATACATACGTTACAAACGTCAAATTCATACTGTCGCAAAAAACCGATATTATTGAAAAAACACCGCCTCATCATCGCTAGCGTATGCGATAATACGCGTCCTCGATTTTTTGGAGCAATTGCGCTCCTGTAATATTGCCTGGTACGTTGATGCGCCGCAGCTTCATGGTCGAAGTCGCCGCATAATTGATTCCTGGTTTTGTCGTAAAATAAAGATCTGTTGTCCCAAAAATCGTCTCTTGAATCGATGGATTTGTTATTCCGTATGGATAAGAGAATGCAATCGCACGGACTCCTGTGTGCGCATAAATCAACGCATTTGCTGTCTCGACATCGTTGCGTACGCGTGCACGCATCGCCTTCGTCGTCTCACCATTTTTGCGCAACTGCAGCGCAGAGCGATATTTCGTACGGCTGTGCAGCGCATGCGTGTGGTTTCCCAAGGAAATGCATCCGCTCTCGACCATTTCCTTTGCTTGCGCCCATGAAAAGTGCGGGATGACACCTGGGCTTTGTCCACGAAATGACGTCACGACAAATATCGTCGCTGGAATGCGTCTGCGACACAGCTCCGGATACGCATACGTATAATTGCTCTCATACCCATCATCGATCGTCACGACGATCGGCTTCTTCGGAGGCACACGCACACCCGCATACACGCCACGCAGCTCCTCCATGGACATCGGTGTGTAGCCTGCGCGCAATAATGCATCCAAATGCGCAGCAAACACATCCGGCGCAACCGTAGCACCGTATTCGTACGGCTGAGGAGATCGCGCAAAATGATGGTACATCAATACCGGAATCGCAAACGTCGCCATAACGACAATATTGTTTTTTGGCTCGTATTTGATAATGAATCCGATATGCTTCAACATCTCAAGGGGCACGTACTCCGCGCCAAGCGCACCCCGCATCGTCTTCCAGCGCGTCTTCTTCCCGTCGATCGTGATCGCCCGCGCAGATGCATCAATGCGCACCGCACGATCTGCATAGACAAACGAAACCACACCACGTTGATCGACATACTCTATCCGCGCACCTTGCAAAAACCGCATCAGCGCGATGAATACAACTTCATCGCTCCGCACCGAAATAAGTGCAGGATGCGTGAGACTTTTTCCATCATAATAAAACAGCGTGCGCACCTGGTTCCACGCTGTTTCGATCACGAGCTGTATCGGAGGTACCGCGAGCAACACGAACGACACCCACACAGCAAACAATGCGGTCATCGGGTTCTTCATCGCCACGTTCACCTCATACGCATGCCTTTTTAAAAACATATATCACAAGGACTTCTTTTTTTTAAGAACCTTTTTCGCGTGAATTGTCACAGTATCGCATGCATCCCATTTCTGTGCACGCCCACATATTCATCTCAATACAAGCATACCACAGCTGTATTGCTTCGCATAGGGATCTCAAAAAAAGTTATTGATATGTACGATGCGCTACTGGAACAGCCCGCGCAAGGGAAAACCTGTCGCACCAAAAAATTGTTTGCGAAACCACCTTCGAGCACTGGTGTTTATGTGATGCTCCATAAAAGATTGCACGTTCGATGCCCACCGACATGAAGATTTGCGAGCGCGTTCGGCACAATCAGAATTTTCTGAATGGTTTTTACAAAAACCACGTCACCGTATACCAGAAACGCCCGATCTACTGGCTGTCTGATTCCGGCAAGAAACACGGTTTCAAAGCGCTGGTCTATTTGCACCGCATTTCGCGTGACTTGCTCGCCAAACTGCGGACGGACTATGTCCACGAACAGCAGGAGCGGTACCGTACACAGCTGGCGCACATCGCCACAGAGCTGGACACGGCTACGGATTCGGAACGTGCACGGCTGTTAAAACAACAAAACAAGTTGTCCGAACAGCTAAAAGAAATCACCATATTTGAAGAGAAATTACACCACCTCGCCGATCAAAACATCGTGATAGACCTCGACGACGGCATGAAGAACAACTATGCGCTTTTCCCCGATATTTAGCGAAAATATGAGGCACATGCACATGCAGCACAAAC
>JAGWXQ010000011.1 GCA_018969805.1 Paenibacillaceae bacterium
CAAAAGGCAATCCCTTATATTCATTGCAAAACATATATTGATGTCTTTTATAGTGAAAAATATGAGCACCTAACGTCCATCCGCATTTGGGCTGTTTTGCATTGCTCTTGTGTACAAGAGCATCATCCGCTTTTTGTGCATCGGTGATGCGCTTCCGTTTTTCATCGTCATTGCCTCGTTGCCACACATCCCATCCCGATTGTTGCATGTGTCCACGTGCGGTTCCTTTGTTTGTTCCACATCGTTGTCTCTGATCAATCGTGATGCGTTCGTCCTACATCGGTAGTGGTTCTATGACGATTTCTCCGATCCGGATCAATTCCACAACTGCTTGCGCCCGTCCTTTGACATGCAGCTTTTGCATGACGTTGCTAATGTGGTTGCGCACTGTTTTTTCGCTAATAAACAGCTGTGCTGCAATGTCCTTCGTCGATTTATTTTGTACGAGTAGGACAAATACTTCGCGCTCGCGCTTTGACAATAGGCGGGGGATGCCCGATCGCTCAATGTGCACGCGTCTCACCCCTCCCTGCCCAAACTGTGTACGGGTTAGGGGAACCGTCAGCACATCGTATGTCGCGTCCGGTGATGGAGTGCGACATTGGGCACATTTTGGGCAAATGCAACAACCCCCCTCAAGAGGTGCTGTGGCCTCTCGAAGGGGGGAGCGGATTACTTCCTCATCGTGCTTGGTGTCCCAAAGACGTTTTGGACGTACTGATTAAATTGTTCCATGAGTGCACGTGACGGATCGGTGTTCGGGGAAAACCGACTCCCGTATAAACTTAATTGCTCGTACGCATTGCGGCTTGTGTTGACGTACACGTTGCGCACGTGTGGTGCACTTTGACGCACTTGGACTTCGATGCGCTTACGCACTTCTGGTGCGACCGCCTCTCCGTCGTGCATCGGTCGGTTGCGGGGCATCATCGTCCGCGGTGGAGCTGTGTTCGTCGCATCGAGTGCCACGTACGCGTTTGTGTCCCCGATCAGCACGTACGCACGGGTCGCCCCCGCTGTTCGCGCCACAGCCCGCGCGAGCGTTCCGTCTACATACACGGAGCGGTTGCTGTGTGGCGATTGCATCTGCTCCGATGCCGCGCGCAAGCTTTGTGTGCGCATCGTCCCCGGTTGTGCACACGCCGCGAGCATCCATACGAGTGTACATACACCTACGACCAGTTTTCCCGTGCGAAGCATCGCGCTCACTCCTCATGAAGATCAGGTGTCGTGGTACTTCGATAGTGTGTCCGATGCGCCGCGCTTTATGCATCGCCTTGCGTGCATCGATGCAAAGACGATATACTGGAGCAATCATGTACAGACGAGGTGCATCATGGTTTGTTCTGCATTGCTCTCCGAGCTTTCCGCATTGACGCACGAATTGCTGTCCACATGCCGCTATTGCGTCGATATCGTCGCAGACGAGCGCGTGCGCACACCGATACAGTGCACGAAATGGTCGGGCTCATCGTTCCCGATATCGCTCAGCGTCGTGACGTGCTTGTCGTGCCGTGAATTCGCATCCCCACAACAAAAACCGACATTGCTATGAAGACGATGTTTTCTTTGCTCACAGAACTGACCTCGTCGCCGACGCTCTCACGTGCATTTGGGGCGTTTGCGCGGTCGCCGATCAGCCGTCCACTCATTCGTGCGATGGTGCGCATGTACGACATCGATGTGTCTGAGGCTGCCGCTCCGCTGCGTACGTATCGCAGCGTGCACGATTTTTTCACACGCACGCTGCATCCTCAGGCGCGTCCGATCGATGGTGATCCGCTTGCAGTCGTGAGCCCGGTCGATGGGGTCGTTTGTGCTTGCGGTGGAGCTGGCCCCATCACCGTCAAAGGACAGACGTACGCGCTCTCCTCCTTGCTCGGTACGACACACCACGACTTTGAAGGCGGTGGGTTTGTCGTCATTTATTTGTCCCCCGCAGACTACCACCGCATCCATGCCCCGCTCGATGCGCACGTCACCGGCTATCGCCACATTTCCGGGACGGTGTATCCGGTACACGATCGCAGCTTGCGGGAGATGCGGTACGTGCTCCAGCGCAATCGGCGCGTCGTCACCCATTTTGCACGCGGTGCGCATCGCTTTGCCCTCGTCAAAGTCGGGGCGATGAACGTCGGCGCGATTCCGTATACGGTCCACGGCACACACCCGCCGACACACGTCTCCAAAGGAGAAGATCTTGCGTACTTTACCTTTGGTTCGACCGTCGTATTGCTTTGGTCGCGCGGTGCGATCGATGTGGACCCGTCGTGCGTGGACGGAGCGCGGGTGCGCATGGGGATGCGCATCGGGACGTTGCGCGATCGTTTATCAACTGTTTCATGATCTACATGGAGAGAAAGGATGACATCCATGCACCACGAAGCTGCCACACTAGAAGCGACGCTGCGCACACACGCCCCTGACGTACTGTCGTGTTTGTCCGAATTAGGACGTCAGCTGTATTTTCCCCGCGAGGGCATTTTGAGCCAATCTGCCGAAGCAAAAGCCCACGCCCATGCGTACAACGCTACGATTGGCATCGCCACGAGCAAAGGGCTGGCGATGCATTTGCCGTTGCTCCAACACGCGTTGTCTGCGTTTGCCCCAAATGACGTGTACCCGTACGCCCCCCCGGAAGGGAAGCGCGACGTACGCATCGCTTGGCGCGATAAGCTGTATTTAGAAAATCCATCGCTGCGCGACAAGCAGTTTGGGTTGCCGATCGTCACCCACGCATTGACACATGGATTGAGCATTGCGAGCGATTTGTTTGTCGATGCGGGTGATACCGTCGTCGTGTCTGAGCAACGATGGGAAAACTACGACATGATTTTTGGGCTGCGGCGCGGTGCACAGCTGGCGACGTACCCGCTGTATGACGATGAGGGACATCTGCACGTTGCGGCGTTTCGCCACGCACTGTACAGTGCCCGCCCAAAAGGGAAAGCGATTGTCGTGCTCAATTTCCCCAACAATCCGACAGGATATACGCCGTATCGGGATGAAGTCGATGCGCTCGTGGACACAGTACGCGCGGCGGCAAACGACGGCATGCGCCTCGTCGTCGTCGTCGATGATGCATATTTCGGCTTGTTTTATGACGATTGTTCGCGCGAGTCGATTTGGGCGCGGCTCATTGGACTGCATCCGCGCATCGTCCCAATCAAAGTCGATGGCGCGACAAAAGAGCATTTTGTATGGGGATTTCGCGTCGGATTTCTGACCGTGGGCACCGGCATCCACGAAGCAGATGCCGTACTCGAACAAAAAACGCTCGGAGCGATTCGCAGTTCGATTTCGAGTGCATCCCACCTTTCCCAAACGGCGCTGTTGTATGCGCTGCAGCATCCTGAGTTTGCTGCACAATGTGCGCACAACGTCGCAGAGTTGCGCAGACGGGCACTGCGCGTACGCGACGTACTGAGCGACCGTTCGTTTGCAGACGTATGGCGCGTATACCCGTTTAATTCCGGTTATTTTATGTGCCTTCAGCTGTTGCATGTCCCTTCTGAGCGCGTACGCGCGCATGCATTGCACACGTTTGGTGTTGGGACGATCGCGCTCGGCACCCATGATTTGCGCGTAGCATACTCCTGCCTCGAAGAAGACACGATCGCACACGTGTTTTCCTGCATTGCGTCCTCGGCGCGCGCATTGCGCTAGAAAAAATATTTTTCCGTGCTCTTTATTTTCCCCCCCCACAAACCGACAATAAGAGTATCGCCACCATGATCGCCGCGCTCATGATGTCGAACCATTGAAACGGGGGGGTTCGTATGACCAACACTGTGTACATCAATTCATTTTTGGACGCAACAAGTCTTGTTATCCAACAAATTGTTGGAGTGAAACCACTTCCAGGAAAATACAAAATCAAGGCCGTCGTTGAAATGGAACGCCATTTGTGGATCCATATCGGGCTCAAAGGACAGCTATCTGGAAACATTGTGTATGGAATTCCAGAAGATGTCGCGCTCAAAATGGTTTCGGCGATGATGGGAGGCTACGTCATGACAGAGCTCAACGACATCGGGCATAGTGCGATTTCGGAGCTCGGAAACATGATCAGTGGCAACTTCAGCACGTTGCTCTCCCAACAAGGCATTATCGTTGACATTACGCCTCCGCGCTATGTCCAGCAAGAGGAGCTATCGACACTCGTACCGAAGCAGCTGCTCATGCTCCCGCTCGCCATCGAAAACATCGGAACGATCAACGTACAAGTCGTCATTACTTAACCATCTCCGCAAAAGGAAGTGCACCGTGTCCAAACCCCTTGATTTCTCTGCACTGGGCATCGATGCCCCGTGGGTCGCGCGTCTGCGTGCGTGCGCATATACGGTGCCTGTACACGTGCAGCAAGAGGCGATCCCTGCTGTCCTTACGCGGTCGTCGGTATTGCTTGAAGCGTACACAGGTTCGGGAAAAACACTCGCCTATCTCGTGCCGATCGTACAACAGCTCGTGGATGAGAGACGCACGCAAGCGTTGATCGTCGCCCCGACTGCGGAGCTTGCCATGCAAATCGCGCACGTCACGAGCCGTCTGTGCACAGGCACAGCATATACGATGCACAGCTGCATTGGGGGTGCTGCGCTTGCGCGACAAATCGATGCGCTCAAGAAAAAACCGCACATCGTCATCGGCACACCGGGACGCGTATGTGCGTTGATCGCGCATGGTGCGCTCTCGTGCGCCGCACTGCGTACCGTCGTCATTGATGAAGCAGACGAAACGCTCGCACTGGACGACGGTTCGGAGTTGCGCAACATGCTGTCTGCGCTGTCGAAAACGGTGCAGCTGGTATTTTGTTCTGCGACGCTCAGTGCACAGACGATTGCACATATGCAATCGTTGCGCCCAGATGCTGTGCGGATCGCGCCACATGCCGTTATGCGCACGGCACCAGACGCACTTGTGCTTCCACCGCACATCCGGCATACGTTCATTACCGTCCCGTTGCGCGATCGCATAGACATCGTGCGCAAACTGATCGCCGCTGAGCAACCGAGCGGTGTATTGTTGTTTGTACAAGACACGCGCCACATCGCTTCCGTATGTGCGAAATTGCAATTTTGTGGCATCGATGCGATTTCGGTGTACGCCGATCAGCCTCGGCTCCAGCGCACACAAGCGATGGAACGATTGCGTAAAAACCAATTTTTGGTCATTGTCGGTACAGACGTGCTTGCCCGTGGCCTTGATGCATGCACCGTAAGCCACGTCATCCATTATGACGCGCCGTATTCACCGGAACAATATGTACATCGTGCTGGACGCACCGGTCGGATGGGCAACACGGGCACTTCGGTCATCCTTATTGATCCTGCGCATGCGTTTGTGGTGACAAAACTGTCCAAAAAACTCGATCTTCCAATCGTTGGTCATACGTTGCGTTTCGGGGCGTTTGTCCCTGCTGTTGTCCATAAGCAGCCCCCAAAAAAACGCGCCCCTACTTCTTCTCCGAAGCGCACTGCGCGCAAATCCCCTGAAAGTCCAGGCGATGGTTCAGCACGGTAAACCGATAGGTGCGCTGCACGTGCGCTTCCAGCTCCTCAAGTCCGTCTTCCATCACTTCTTGTATCGCACCACAGGCGAGACAGATCAGATGGTGGTGGTGGTGGTCGTGGCGGTCGTGGCGTAAGTCGTACCGTGCGACGCCGTCCCCAAAATTCATCTTTTCCACGACGTGCAAATCCGTCAACAACTCCAGCGTGCGATATACGGTCGCAAGACCAATATCGGGCGCTTTTTCTTTGACCAGCAAGTACACGTCTTCTGCGCTCAAATGGTCTTCCTGATGTTCAATAAGCACACGCAGCGTCGCTTCGCGCTGTGGGGTCAGTTTGTACCCTTGCGAGAGCAACTGCTGTGTAATGCGCTCGACTTGTCGCACACCTGACCCCTCCCCGATACGCGTTTGTTTTTTGCTCCATCGATCCGTTTTTGCAAAGATGCTTTTTGCTGCCACACACATCAAACGAATGATCCCAGTGTTTGATCACGGATCGATCCCATCACAAACCGAGTGCCCAAGGGACGACCGACTGCATCACGATTGGGGTGATCTTCGTCTCGATCCAGGCGGCAAGCACGATTGCAGCCAAACAGCCTCCGTGCACGAGCAACCACCGCTGCACCACGT
The DNA here is from genome assembly GCA_018969805.1 of Paenibacillaceae bacterium. Lineage (GTDB taxonomy): Bacteria > Bacillota > Bacilli > Paenibacillales > YIM-B00363 > REEB470. The sequence continues at coordinate 6,149 of JAGWXQ010000011.1, forward strand.
ACCGATGCACGCGCACGGTATGGTCCATCAGTTTGCGCACGAGCGCAAGTGCCGTCGCAAGTGCTACAGCACCTGCGGCGCAGAGCACCGGAAGCAACACGATGTGGTGCGGAAACACCGAGCATATTCCGACGACGACACCCGCCCACGACCATTTTGCGATGAGCACGGCGAGTGCAAAGCCGACCATGACCCCTTTTACAAAAATGAGCATGCACACGATCGGGATACACACGACCGACACACCGCACAGTGCGATGACGACCAACCACTGGACGTACACACGCACACGTTGTTCCCATACGAATGGGACGCGTTCTTGTGTGTGTTCGGGCAAAAACGATCGAACGTGCCGCTCGACATATGCAGACACATCGCGCTGTTGCACATCGTTGAGTCCGCGTACGAGCAGCGCCCCACAGGCGACACCGGTCAAAAATAAAACAAACACAAACGACAGCAGCGCAACGGTTTGGCGTTGCATCGCATACGCCCCCTTTCCTTACGGGTAGCGTATGCCTGTCCGTCATTGTGTAGACCGGTGTACCGCAGTGCGTACGATCGCCTGCACCGCATGCGCACTTGCGATCAGGTCGTCGATGCGGATGTGTTCCTGCGTCGTATGAATCGCTTCGTACCCGATGCCGAGATTGACCGTCGGAATGCCCATGTGGTTGAATACGTGGGCATCTGATCCACCTCCAGAAACGAACAATGCACTCTGGATGCCCATCGATGCAAACGCTTCTTTGGCAAGGACGACGACATCTTCGTCGTCTGCCAATACGTACGCTGCATACGGGATTTGTGCATCGACGGAGGCAGTTCCCCCCTCAAGTGCCGCTTCCTGCGCAAATACGGTGCGCATCGCATCCAAAACGGATTCGAGTTTGTGCGCATCGTGGCTTCGCGCTTCCGCATGGACGATGACATGATCGACGACGACGTTTGTCGGTCCACCGCCTTCGATGCGCCCGACGTTTGCGGTCGTCTGTGCGTCGATGCGTCCCCATGGCAAACGGGCAATTGCCCGTGCGGCGATCGTGATCGCACTGACCCCGTCTTCTGGATGGCATCCGGCGTGTGCGGCAACACCGCGGATCGTGGCCACGATTTTTGCTTGGCTTGGGCCACCGATGCATACGCTGCCGACACGCCCTTCGGAGTCGAGCGCAAACCCGTACGTCCCGTGCAGCATCGCGCGATCGAGTGCTTGCGCACCGATAAGTCCCCGCTCCTCACCGACCGTACAGACGAGCTGTACACGCCCGTGCCGTTCGCCATCTTCGATCATCGACGTCACTGCTTCGATCCATGCAGCGACACCCGCTTTGTCGTCGCTGCCGAGAATCGTCGTCCCATCGGAACGAATGATGTCGTCGTCCCCTACGATCGGCTGAATGCCCCGTCCCGGTGTGACCGTATCGAGGTGTACGGCAAACAGCAGCGTCGGGACGTGTTCGTATCCGGGTGTCGCATGCCACGTCGCAATGACGTTGCCCGCTTCGTGCCCTGTACGCTCTGCCGATTCGTCTTCGATCACATCCAGCCCAAGGCACCGAAACCGTCCACATACGTCGTCCACGATGTCGCGCTCGTATCCGCTTTCGCTGTCAATGCGCACAAGCGACACAAACGTGTCGATGATGCGCTCGCGTTGCACCATCGCCATCCCCCCTCACTAATACACCGTTGTCGAACCATCATATGCTTCAAGATTTTCTTTTACGCGCTGCAAAAACCGTCCACATATAACCCCATCAAGGATGCGATGATCGAGCGACAAACAGATGTTTACCATCGAACGCACCGCGATCATGTCATTGACGACGATCGGCCGTTTGACGATGGATTCAAACGTGACGATCGCAGCTTGTGGGTAGTTGATGATCGGTTGCGACAAAATGGAACCAAACGAGCCGGTGTTGTTGACCGTAAACGTCCCTCCTGAGACGTCGTGCAGTGCCAATTGCCCTTTTCGCGTCTTCCGTGCCAATTCATCGATTTCTCGTGCAATACCGGCGATGTTTTTTCGGTCCGCTTGTTTGATGACGGGGGTCGCGACGCTGTCTTCTGTCCCGACTGCAAGCGATAAGTTGATGTCCCGCTTGACGATGATTTTATCGACCGCCCATACGGAGTTCATGATCGGATAGTCTTTGATCGCCCGCACAACCGCCTTAATCATAAACGACAAATACGTCAAATTTACCCCTTCTTGACGCAAAAACTCATCTTTAAGCTTATTGCGCAACGCGACGAGCGACGTCACATCGACTTCGATCATCGTCCATGCATGGGGAATTTCTGCCACACTTTGCCGCATGCGCGACGCGATCACATTGCGTATCGGGGTGACATCGATAAAATATTCACTTTTGTCGCCGTGCTCCACTTCAATTTGTGGAATGCGCGGCTCTTCCGAAAGATGGATGCCGCTCGTACGTACCGTTGGATCGGTCGCCACTTTCGCAGGTGTCCCGTGCCCGATGCCCTGACGGGCATCCACCACTGGTCGTGCCGCAGCGTCACTTTGGGCGATGATCCGTTCGACGTCCCGTCGGGTAATGCGCCCATCACGCCCACTACCGACGATCGATGCGAGCGGGACGTTGTGTTTGCGCACAAGATGACGGACAGCAGGAGACAGCCGCGCGTGTTTCGTATTTGGTGCGCGCAATACGCATAGTGTTGCACCGACAGGTGCCTCAGTTCCTTCGGCGACGCATAGTTCGACGACGACACCGGCGTAGGGGGACGGCATTTCGGTCGTCACTTTTTCCGTGACGAGCTCACACAAAGGGGCGTACTGCGCGATTTCTTCACCGATGCGCACGAGCCACTTCCCGACGGTCGCGGATACGAGGCTTTCTGCAAGATGCGGGACGACGACGACGTGTGTGCCCTCTGGCATCATGGTTCCTCCTTTGCTCGGGGGGCGCATCACGCGCGTGCGAGCGTCATGATCGCACGGACGAGCATTTCTTCATTGATCAAAAACGCTTTTTCCAGCGTCGGGCTCATCGCGACAGCGTGGACGTCTGGTCCACACACACGGACGATCGGCGCGTCCAAGTCAAACAACGCGTGTTCACAAATCAGGGCCGCGATTTCTGCTCCGACACCACCCGTTTTGTTGTCCTCATGGACAATCATTACTTTACCCGTATGGGATGCCGCTTCGACGATCGCTTCCGTGTCGAGTGGCTGCAGCGTGCGCACATCGAGCACGTGTACGGATACGCCGTCGCGCGCTGCGGCGATTTCGGCAGCCCGCAGCACGTCGTGCAGCACGACCCCGTACGTAATGACCGTTACATCGGTGCCGACGCGCTGTACGTTCGCTTGTCCGATGCGCACTGGATCGGGAGAGAGCGATCCGCTGATCGACAAATAGCATTTTTTGTGTTCAAAATACAGCACCGGATCCGGATCGCGCACTGCAGCGACGAGCAGCGCATACGCATCGGCTGTGGTCGCCGGTGCGACAATTTTCAAACCCGGAGTGCCAAAAAACACCGATTCGGGACATTGAGAGTGGTACAGCGCGCCCCCGCCCGTCGCTCCATACGGCACGCGAATAACGAGCGGTGCTTCCCAATCGTTGTTGGATCGGTAGCGAATTTTCGCCGCTTCTGAAATGATTTGGTTTGTTGCTGGAAATATAAAGTCCGCAAACTGCATTTCTGCAATCGGCCGCATCCCGTGCATCGCCGCACCGATCGCCACGCCGACGATCGCAGACTCCGACAGCGGCGTGTCCAGTACACGCGCACTGCCAAACGCGTCGCGCAGCCCTTGTGTCGTATTGAGTACGCCGCCTTTGCCGACGTCTTCACCGAGCACAAACACCCGTTCGTCGCGCGCCATTTCATCGTACATCGCTTGACGAATTGCTTCGATATACTTCATCGCTGCCCTCCTTCAGCGACGATATGGTCGCACAGCGTCGATGCATCTGCATACGGAGCACGTTCGGCGTATTCGATCGCCTGCTTCAATGCATGTGCACACTGCGCGCGCAAAGCGTCTTCTTGCGCCATCGACCACATCCCCGCCTCGATGCCGTATGCACGCATTGCGCTGCACCCGTCCCGCGCACGGTGTTGCTCGATTTCCTCGCGTGTGCGATACAGCAAATCGTTGTCCGCTGTCGAATGTGGCTGTATTCGATACACCATCGCCTCTATGAGCGTCGGCCCCTCACCCGCACGTGCGCGGTCTCGCGCCGTGCGCACCGCGTCGTACACGGCAAACGCATCGTTTCCATCGACGCGTACGCCGGTGAATCCGTATCCGTGGGCACGATCGACGATGCGCCCCGCCACTTGCCATCGCTCCGGTACCGAAATTGCATACCGATTGTTTTGGCAAAAAAAAATGACCGGCAATTGGTGCACCCCTGCAAAATTGCACCCTTCGTGAAAATCGCCTTGGTTGCTCGATCCTTCGCCAAACGACACAAATGCAACCGCTTCCTCCCCGCGCAACCGTGCTGCGTACGCTGCACCGACAGCATGGGGAATTTGCGTCGCCACTGGGCTCGACCCCGTAAAAACACGCAATCGTTTGCAACCAAAGTGCCCGACCATTTGTCGCCCACCACTATTTGGATCGGCTGCTTTTAAAAAAAGCGACAACATGAGCTCATCGACCGACATCCCAAGCGCAATCATAAACGCATAATCGCGATAGTACGGGAAAAACAAATCCGTTTCGGTATTGAGCGCGCACGCTGCAGCTGCTTGCGCGGTCTCTTGTCCGATGCCCGATACGTGAAACGCCACTTTTCCTGAACGCTGCAATACGTGTGCCATCTCATCATACGTCCGCGCCCGCACGACCGTCTCGTAGCAACGCCGCCACAGTGCTTCCGTCCAACTTCCCGCTGCGTGCTGCGCCTCCATCCCTTTCCTCCCTCCGAGATTACCGCGGCACGTCCCAATCCAACGTCCGTCCGGCGGTACGCCACACTTGTGCCAACGTCGGATGGGCATATATTGCCGATCCGACTTCCCACGCCGTCGCTTCTACGAGCAACGCAAGCGATGCGACGGCGATCGTCTCCGTCGCGTGCGTCCCGACCATATGCACACCGAGGACGACACGCGTATTGCGATCGATGACCATGCGCACGAGCGCATCGTCGTCGCCGATCATGCGCGCTTTGATGGATCCTCCGCGCACCGTGACGACATCGACTGCGCGTCCAAGAGCGCGTGCCTTCTCTTCCGTCCATCCGATCGCTGCGGCTTCTGGACGGCTGTACACACACAGGGGCACCATCGTCTCGTCAAACGGCTGATCGCGCATGCCACACAGCGCATCGACGGCGATGTCTGCCTGATGCATGGCAGCATGCGCACTGTTTGTACCGACAGACGCACCGATTGCGTATATGTGCCTTTCTTGCGTCTGCATATGCGCATCAACGACGATCGTTCCGTTGTCCCGATCGATGGCGACGCGCGTATGCTCTAGACCCAAATGAGCGACGTCCGCATCAACACCGATCGCAATCAGGATCCGCTCTGCCTGGGGGGCAGCTGCGCGGTGCCCACAATACACGACCCCTTGATCGCAATGGGTCGCCGTCGCCATCGTCTGGATGCACACGCCTTGACGCTCCAGCTGCGCGTGTACTACGGCTGCGATTTGCGGATCGATGTCGGACAAAATGCGTGGTCCTTGCTCTAGCAGAGTCACAGAAGCACCACAATCGGCCATCATCGACGCCCACGCGACACCGCACGCACCCGCTCCGACGATGGTCATCGATTGGGGCAATCGCTGCTGCGCGAGCAGCTGTCCCGGCGTACATACGACATCTCCATCGCATGGACTTCGCTCAAGCTGGCGTGGTCGTCCACGAACAGCAATGACGATGTGCTCCGCATACCGCGTCGATTGCACGTCATCCGATACGGCTACCGCCCCCGTCGATGGGGCAAATATCGTCGGACGCACAAGCCGCGCTGTGCCGTGGATGACATCGACACCATGATCGCGCAGCATGCACAGCGTGTCCGCTGCACGATCGCGTACGCTGGAGCGAACCCGATCGACGAGCGCATCGACATGTACCGCTGCACACATGCGCGCAGCGTGGAGCATCGCGTGCCATGCCACGTCGTCCTCCAAGCATTCCGTCTGTGCATCGGCTATGAGTGCGACGCGCAAACCCCGATGGCGTGCACGCAAGGCAGCGGCGATGCCCCCTTCGTTGTGCCCCATCACGATGACATCGTATGTGTTGTCCATGACGCCTCCGTTATGATCTTCTTACGTGACAATATCGTCCGTGCGTGCACAGCGATGCGCATCCGTGCGTTTGCCGACACCACAATCATCGCGTATACTGAATGCGATGCAACATATGCGGAGGTGCGCACGATGCTTGGCCGTTTTGTCGCTGTGTTGTTGCTCGTCATACCGGGCATTGCTGCCACGTATGGATTTATCCTGATCAAACAAGCCGTGCTCCTCGGGCTCGGTCCAGCCCCGTTTCCATGGGGAAACATTGCCCTCGGTGCTGTGCTGTTCTTTGTAGGCACTGCGTTTATTGGTGGATGGATTTTTTATCGCGACCGCAAACGCAATTATGTCGCCCCGCGCTTTCGCAAAAAACGTCCGCGACGAGACGCTACGCCACGACGACCGTAGCGACCATCTCGGTATGTCCTTCCCCGCACAATACGATGCATTTGATCGTATACGTACCGGGTTGATCAAATGTCACTTCCTGCGACAGCGCATCCCCTTGCAGCTGCACGTCCAGCCCTTCGATTTCGATGCCGTGTATTCCTTGCTTGTTCACAAGTTGCACGGTGAGCGTCGATCCCGCTTTGACTTCATACGTCGATTGATCAAACGCAAAGTTGGACGCGACGATCGTCAGCGTATTTTTGTTTGCTTCCTCCGTTTCTTTTGCAGACGGCGGTATTTGGTACAGCAACACTCCGATTGCCAACGCAAACGCACCAAAAAAAACAACCGCCACAGCCCACTTCACGACGTTTTTCTGCACACGACATCCCCCTCTTGGTCATCCTTATGCACATCATACACCATCGATGCCCGCAACGCCAGCGTCCAACGCACAGTCCAAAGCGTCCCATATCGATCGGATCGCTGCGGCACACGCACCAAAATCGCCCAACGCGCCCCGTGCCGCAGCGTACACCTGTACTTCCGTACCCCCACGATCGTTTTGTGCCGTAATCGTTACATCAATCCATCGTCCGCGCACGCGCGCAACGAGACTAAGCTCCCCAAGGTGTGCGACGGCACCAACCACATGCATGTGCGGATGGGCGTCGATGCGTTTGTGTGCGGCTTCTACAAACTGCTCTGGGCGCATCGAGACGGTGCGCGTGGCGTGCGCAGTAGAACACCACAGACGGCGCACTGCATCCCACATACCGAATACCCTCCTTCAAACAACACAAATAACCCGCACATGCCGTCTCGGAACTTGTTTCTGAACCTGCTCAGCAGGTGGGTGACCGCAGTACGTGCATGATCTCCCCCTAATCTTGCTGTACTGATGGGGGCACATCGATAGGCACGATACGATATAGATCTCCCTAGAAACAATCATGGTTCAAAACAATTGAACCGAGACGCACATCGCAGGCTCTTGTGTACGATGAGTATACACCATACGCGAGCACGTGTAAACAGGCAACAATTGGCGGGTTGTGCCGACACCAACTGTGCACCTTGGTCTAGCAGTCGTAATACAATGCAAACTCGTGCGGATGAGGCCGTGTGTGTACTGCTTTCGTCTCTGCGCGCTTAAATTGTACATAATTGTGAATAAAGTCTGTAGAGAATACGCCACCCTCTGTCAAGTACGCATGGTCTGCGAGCAATGCATCCAACACTTCGTCAAGCGCGCTTGGCACACTGCGAATCGCGCCTTTTTCTTCATCCGAAAGATCATAAATGTTTTTGTCGATCGGACCATAGCCAAGCGCACGTGGATCGATTTTGTTTTTGATGCCGTCCAATCCCGCCATAAGCATCGCTGCAAATGCAAGATACGGATTTGCCGTCGAATCCGGTGTCCGGAATTCGATGCGCGCCCCTTTAGGGGTCACCGCCGCGATCGGAATGCGAACTGCCGCCGAACGGTTTCCTTTTGAAAATACGAGGTTTACCGGTGCTTCATACCCAGGCACGAGGCGTTTGTATGAATTTGTACTTGGATTTGTAAATGCGAGCAACGAAGGCGCGTGGTGCAAAATGCCCCCAATGTAGTACAAGGCGAGTGCACTCATGTTTCCATAGCCACCTTTTTCATAAAACAGTGGCTCGTCTCCTTGGAAA